>JAZNJP010000128.1:0-5118 GCA_045578125.1 Candidatus Gastranaerophilales bacterium
TCCCGCTCCATTTACAAAGAGCCTAAGGGCTCTTTTTTAGTGCATACTTGTTGCAAGTATCTGGTGACCTATAAATTGATATACTCCTCTGCTATTTATTAAATTTAATCTGGTTTATAAAATTCCTTGTTGCCTTCTTCATCATCTGTGCGTTTTCCTTTTAGGAACCAATCATATTGCTTGGCGATATGTCCTAAATCAAGGGCGCGCCTTTTATTTTTCATTAAATCGTATGTTAATATCTTTGCTGTTGGGCCACAAATCAGGATAAATAGTTTTGAACTATCTTTTTGTAAACATTCCTCTAAAATACTGTTAAATTCCTTAAATGCATCTATCCGTGGGGTGTGGATATATTCTATTGAGCTGGCATTGTCGAAAATATTTGTTTCTATATTATTGAAAACAGTTTTTCCGCAAACAATAACAATATCTTTTTTATCCCAAATTTGGCGCATTTTGTCGAAATAGGCTTGATAGTCGTAATTTTTAAAATAAGAATAAGCCAAAGTCATCTCTGCTGCGCCGTATGTTTTATCGTAATCAATAAAATTTTCCATAGTGCGCCTGAACTCTGTTCCAAACTTTCTCCAAAACCATTTGTTTATATCCGACAAGTTTTCTTTTGAATGATAAAGTGCATATAAAATCGATACGCATAATTCATCGTCTTTTGAACTGAATACTTCGGTTAAACGAGCAGTAAGTTCAGGTGAAGCTTCTTGCATTGGAATTGATTTACCTAACATTAAATTTAATTCGCCATCGCCAAATCTTGCAATGCTTTTGTTTGAATTTAACAATGTTTCAATTGTTTCATCAACAGTCATAATGTTGGGCACTTTAATGCCTTGCTTTAATTCGTCAATCAGTTCGTATTTTAAATTGTCAAACAAGTCGTTAATATCAATTTGATTTTCTCTTATGGTATTAAATTCTTGTTTTAATCTTTTTCTAAACAAAAATCCGATATTTTTAATAAATGTTTTCATTTTATGCCTTTCTGTTTTTTGTGGTATGAAAAAATTTTGATGCCAAAAAGATAATAGGTTCTTTGCCCGTTTTCACTCTTTTCTTTATTAAAAATCCACCGTTCAAATTTTAATTCCGTTTTTACAATCGGCATGTTATTCTTGTTGTCAGAAAGCATTTTGAGTATATTTTCGCAATATTGTTCTATTGTTGCTTCTTTTAAATATACTTCTCTTGATTTTTGTTGCATTTCAAAAATATCTGCTCTTGAGCACAAATTCTTTATCGCCTTGCTTAAATCATCAACACTTCCTGCGGGAACAACGAAGCCACTATTTCCATTATCCACGACATAGTTGCTTCCAGCTTTATCTGTTGTGATGATAATTTTCCCAAGCATTGCCCCCTCTAGCACTGTTAGTGGACATGGGTCATCTATTGACGGAGTGCAAAGAACATCTATATTATTGAAAAAGCTTTCTTTTTCTTCTTTTTGCACTACGCCTAACCAACGAATATTGGGAATATTTTTTGTTTTTTCTTTTAAACTTCTTGCAAAATCTTGGTCATTATGTCCTGCAATATCCAATGTTGCAGAAGGGTAATCTTTTAAAACATCTATGAACGCTTCTATTAATAAATCAATTCCTTTGACAGGAATAATTGACCCAATGAAACCAAAGCGCAAATGTTTGGCAAGCGGTGCGAAGTCTTTAAATTCGTCTTTGACGCCATTTTTGATAAATTTAACATTGGGGTTGTATTTTTTTAAAACTGATGCACTGTAATTTGATACTGTATAAATGTTGTAAAAGTTTTTTAATATATCTGCGCAATCAGGAATTTTAGACGCAAGTTCATTTACTAGTTTTGTTTCGTGAATATACCAAATAATGGGGGTGTTAAATCTTTGCAGGACATCAACGCATTTGTACGTGCAAATTGTGTTTGCAATAATTAAATCGTAATCTCTCTTTTGTTGGTATAATTTATAAATTTCGCGTTTGTTGTTGTCAACCAAAATCGGGTTAAAGTCAGCAGTTATAAAATCTTCTTTCATAGGGCCATCGCACAAGGTCCATAGGTCTATATTATGACCTTTGCTTTTTAAAAATTTTGCCACCCAAAGTAAAACTAAAGGAGCACCTGTGATTGATAAATGGTGTGAAACCAATAAAATCTTCATACTCTTCTCCGGTAAATTTAATTTTAGCAAACAAGAGAAGAAAAGTCGAATTGTATATATTTGCACTTCGCAAAATTATTGCAAGCTTTAAATTTTCTTGTAAATAACTTTTTAATTTTGATATACTTAGAAAATGGATTTAATTTTTTAGAGTATTGAGGTTGCTTATGCGCAAGATAGTTTTTTTAGCTATATTTTCTTTGTTGTTAACCTTGCCTGCTCCTGCAATTGAGCCTGATATAGTTAAACAGCAAACAATTCAAGAGCGAATTGATAATTGTGGCTATAAGATTTTAAACGCAAACAAAATTGAACGTAGGGTTGTGTTTGCTTATGATAAAAATGACGCAAAGTTCAGATATCCAAATAGCGTTAAAAACAGAAAAGTTGTTTTGTATGAAAACGACTATCAATTTATTACGAACGACGATGAGCTTGCAGCATATTTAGCCCGCGAAATTTCACTTGCAATTCGCTCGTTTGACGGTGTTGCAGCTGGGTTTTTAAGGTCTCTTCAAGTTTGTGCTTCACCAAAGAAGTTTGAGATTGTTGCAGATAAACGCGCGGTTGATTATATGGTTATGGCAGGATATAACCCGATTGGGCTTATAACTTACATTCAAAAATCTTCCCCTCAGGCTCGCCAAGATTTAATATCAAATAAAAATCTAACATCTAAAAGGCTCGCAATTATTTATGAATACATTTTAACAAAATATCCTTATTATTTGCTGCATAATCCATATATTCAATCTGAAGCTTATCAAAATTTCTTGCTTACTTCTTATAAAAATAGAAAAATGCTTGAAGAAAAAATCACAAGCGGTTCAAAAAAGGCAGTGAAATATGAATAATTTAATTCGCTTAATTTTAATTTCTGTGTTTTTGTGTGCTTCTTCTTTTGCTTACGAAGAAGATACTACTGCAAAGCTTTTGATTGATAAAAATGCAAAAAAGCCTGCCCAAAACCTTAATTATAATTATCAAAGTTTAGTTAGCATTCCAATTAAACTTAAAATTACGAAAAAAGCAAAAGATAAACAATTAACCGAAGGGCAAATCCTTGAATTTAAAGTGCAAGAAAATGTGAGCTACAATAATAAAATTCTTCTTAAAAAAGATGAAATTATAAATGCACGAGTCGAAACACTTATTGCAAACGGCATGAATGGCATTCCAGCAAGCATTGTTTTTGGTGATTTTAGGGCGCCAAACTTGCCTCAAAATAAGATTTCTCAAAAATATGAACATTTTGGACTTGATTTAAGTCTATTTGTTTTCCCTCTCAAATGGGCACTGACGCCACTTCCTCCAACAGGAAGTCTTACTAATTTCATTAAAGGCGGAAGGGCAAGCCTTAGTGATAAAAAAATTATAACAATTTATTATTACCCTGAATGGTAATTATTTGCCGTTATTGCCCACTATATAAATTGTTAAATCATATTTTTCAACAAAATTTAAAAATTCTTCAGGAATTTCATCTATTGAATTAACTTTTGCAATAAAACCTCTAACTTTGGTGTTATAGGCAACAACTTCGTTATGGCTTTCCCCTGTTTCAAGAAGCTTGTCTTGCGCTTCAAGAATTGCATTGGCTAGTTTTTCGCCTGAGAATTTCTTATCTCCAGCGCTAAATTCCTTTGTTGTTCTGATTGCTGAAATATATTTTTTGTTAGAGAACTGTTTATATAATTCTTCGTATTCTTTTTCTGTTATTCCTAAGATTTCTTGAAGTGTTTTTGGTAGAAGTTCATTATCTTTTTCGCTTGTTTTCAGTTCAACAAATCTTTTCCATCCCTTTTCATAGCCTGAACCTTGATTATATGGGCTCGCGTTTGCTATGTTTGCTGTTTCATTATCTAAAATAACGCCAAATTGCGCACCGTAGTATGTTTTATTATCTTTTAGCGAAGTGTATGATGTGCTGAGAACACTATCGTTTGAAATTTCTTGAAGCGACATTATTGTTTCTAAATTTTCTGCGCTTCTTGCCATATGTGTTTCAAATCTTATGTCGTCTTTTTTTGTGTTTGGCATAAAGCCGTATTTAGACAAATCCGCATTGTCTTCTATTTGTGCAAAATTAATACATTTGTATTTTTTCCCATTGTGTTCAACAATTGGAACTTTCTTTTCAAATGCAGGGAGTATTTTGCTATCAGAAACATATAGGAAGTTTCCTTTTTGATTTAATTTTGACATCGCATCTGTTAGTGACTTTTGTGATTCATCAGACAGCGCTGAGCCATAATAATCAAAGAAATTATCGTTAACTCCTTTTAAGTCGCCTTCCGCAATGATTTTTGAGATTGAATAATCATCATAAAATCTAAAGCTTACAGCAAGTTCTTCTGGGGTTTTTGTGCCAGTGTTATAGGCTTCTAGCCAATGGTGATTTTTTACAAGTTCAAAAACCTTGTCTTTTATTTGTGCTGGGATTGAATATTTGTCTAAAATGCTTTTTGCGAAAAGTGCTGAGTATTCTTGGTGTCCTTTATCAACTACTCCTTCAGATTTTGCAATATCGTGGGTTAGAACGCACAATTTCAATTTCGTTTTATCAATATTAGATAAATCCTGATATTTTGGGTTATTCAGACATTCTGTCAGTACCTTCATTGTGTGAATATCAACACTATATGCTTGTGTTCCATGTTGTTGTTTTCCAATTATATTCACAAATTCTGGCATACCTTTAATAAGTGAATTTAAAATTTTATCTACTTCTTGGTTTCCTGTTTGTATTTTATTTTCCATAATAAAATCGTTTGCAAGCCCAAAAATAGCTTCTTCTTTTTCGTTCTGTGGCTCTAATTCGTATAGTTTCATTATGCCATTGTATCCAATGATTTCTTTTTCTTCATTGTAAATTAAATCAATTCCGAGTTTTTTAGTTGCTTCGGAAATTTCATTTTCAGGCATTTCTTGCATTATTATGGTTAAATCTTCAAGAAAAT
>JAZNJP010000129.1:0-4111 GCA_045578125.1 Candidatus Gastranaerophilales bacterium
TGCTGAGTTCAGGTTATTCAAAAATATTAAGTTTTCTGAGTTAACCTTAATTGTCATTTGGCGCGCTATTAGTGTCTTTCTGGCTTTTTGATACGATTACCTAATAGCGATGACAATAAAGTGTTATGCTAATTTTTTCGGAATATTTTGGAATAAACTAAATCAAGACAACAAAAAATAATGTTTTTAGGGTATAATAATTCTCAAGAAAGCAGGCGAATAATCGCGCGAGAAATCGTGAGGAAAGTCCGAGCATTCAAGAGCAGTCCGCTTGAGAAAGTCAAGTGCGTGTGAACGTGAGGAAAGTGCCACAGAAAAGAAGGTAGCTGTGTGAAATGCTGGAGCGGTTGCGATGAGCAAGCGCGAAGCATGGAACCGTAGCCAACCGCCGTTGCGACTGAAGCGTTAAGCGAAAGAAGCGAAGCAATCTTCGATTGCACAGGCGGAGCTATAATACACAGTCATAGTGCAACGGTGAGGTAAGAGCTCACCAGCTAATCTCGAGAGGGATTAGGCTAGGTAAACCCCGGAAGAATGCAAGTTTAAATGTGCAGAAGAGTTGCTCGCTCGTCTTATCCAAGAATGCACGACAAAACGCTAGTGTTATAGCGCAAGCTATATCCCAGACAGATGATTATTTAAAACAGAACTCGGCTTACTACCTGCTTTCTTTTTAAATTAGAACTGTTTCAAAAATCTTACATCGTTATTAAAGAATAATCTAATGTCATCAATTGCATATTTAAGCATTGTAAGACGTTCTACACCCATACCAAATGCAAAGCCTGAGTATGTTTCAGGGTCGATATCAACGCCTTTTAAAACATTTGGATCAACCATGCCAGCGCCTAAAACCTCTAACCAGCCAGTGCCAGAACATGTTGGGCAACCTTTTCCACCGCACATAATACATTGAACATCAATTTCAACAGATGGTTCAGTGAATGGGAAGTAACTACTTCTAAATCTGATTGGACGGCTTGCGCCAAAATATAATCTGATAAATTCGTTTAAAACACCTTTTAAGTGTGAGAATTTAACACCTTTATCAACATATAAACCTTCAATTTGGTGGAAAAGGTCATTTTTTCTTGCGCTTACGTTTTCAGAGCGATAAACTCTGCCCGGAGAAATAACTTTAATTGGTGGATTTGTATGCTCCATTGTGCGCACTTGAGCATTAGATGTTTGGCTTCTGAGCACAACGTTTTTACCTACTTCTGTGTAGAATGTATCTTGCATATCTTTTGCAGGGTGCTCGGGTGGGAAGTTTAATAAATCAAAATTATATTTTTCAACTTCTACTTCAGGTGAATTTTTTGCTTCTGTGATTGAAAAACCAAGATGTTCAAAAATTTCAACAATTTCATTCACTGTTTGAGTTAAAGGGTGAACTTTACCTCTTGGAATAAATGTTGAAGGTAGTGTTACGTCAATTATTTCAGCATTTAATTTTTCATTTAATTCTTTTGCATAAAATAATTCATATTTTTGGAATGCCAAATTTTCAAGTTCACGAGAAACTTCATTTAACAAAGAACCGATTTTTGGCCTATCTTCAGGAGATACATCTTTCATTCCTTTTTTAAGGTTTGTAAGTTCTGAAGAACGAGAAAGATAAGTGTTTTTAAACTCTTCAAGCTCTTTCAAGTTATTAATATTTTCTAATTCGCTTAGTGCTTTGTTTTTAATTTCAATTATTTTGGCTTCCATTTTATTCACCTTTCCTACGACACAAAAAATAGCACAAAAATAACTTATATTCAAATAAATAAACTATAAAATCATCGCCTTTTTTTAAAATATTTGCTATAATTTCTGTTATGAAAATCAATGAATATATAGAACACACTTTGCTTGCACCAAACGCAACAAATGAAAAAGTTGAAAATTTAATTAAAGAAGCGCAAAACAACAAATTTTTTGGAATTTGCATAAATCCGTCTTATATAAAATTTGCAAAAAATATTATAGAGCAAGGGAAATTTAAACCAACACTTGTTACTGTTGTGAATTTTCCTTTAGCTTCAAACACTTTGCCTGTAATTCTTGCTCAAACTGAGCTAGCGCTCACAGATGGTGCGCAAGAGATAGACACTGTTGTAAACATTTCAGAACTTAAAAATAAAAATTACGCACAAGTTGAATTAGAAATTAAAAAAACAAAAGAAGTTTGCGGAAAAAATAATTTAAAAGTTATTTTAGAAACAGATTTGCTTGAAAAAAATGAAATTAAAATTGCATCTGAAATTGCAGCAAACGCCGGTGCTAATTTTGTTAAAACATCAACTGGTTTTGTAAAAGGCGGTGTTGGCGCAACTGTTGAAGATGTAAAAATTATGTATGAAACAGTAAAATCATACAATATGGGAGTTAAAGCTTCAGGTGGAATAAAAACATACACGCAAGCTATCGCTTTAATTGAAGCAGGAGCTACAAGACTTGGCACATCAAGCGGTATTGAGATAATGAAAGGATAAATAATGGATAAAATTACAATTCGCTCAGATAGAGATACAGACTATACTTTCACATATAAAGGCGAAGAAGTTGTACTTAAAGCAGGCAAAATTTTAAGCATTTCAGGTGGTTTGAATGATGTTATTCTTCCAACTGTTGCAATGAAAATTATGAATAACTTAATTGTAATTAAAGGTGATGTGAAATAATGGAAAAAGAAGCTCAAAAAATTATTATTACCATTACTGGTGCAGATAAAATCGGGATTGTTGCAAAAATTACGCAAGTTTTAGCAGATTGCGAAGCAAATATTGAAGATATTAGACAATCAATCATGCAAGGTCATTTTATTATGATGATGTTGTGCGACATTGCAAAAAGTAAAAAATCTTTTAAAGAAATCAAAGAAATTTTAAGCGAAGCAGCAACTTCACTTGAGATGGAAATTTGGGTTCAAAGAAAAGAAATTTTTGACAAAATGCACACAATTTAAGGATATAAAATGGCAATTTTTAACACTAAAAATATAATTGAAACTATCGAGATGATTAAAACTCACCATCTTGATATCAGAACAGTGACACTTTCTTTAAGTTTAAGAGATTGCGCAGACCCTGATTATAAAGTTTGCGCAGATAAAATCTACAATAAAATTTTAAATTATTCTAAAAATTTATCAAAATTTGCAGATGAGCTTGAAGACGAATTTTCAATTCCAATTGTAAACAAAAGAATTGCAGTCACTCCAATTTCTCTTGTTGGCGAAAGTTGCAAGGAAAAAAATTACGTTTACCTAGCGCAAACTTTAGATAAAGCAGCACAAGAAGTTAATGTTGATTTTATTGGCGGTTTTTCAGCGCTTGTTGAAAAAGGTTGCTCAGTTGGAGATAGAGCCTTTTTAGAATGCATTCCAGAAGCTCTTGCAACAACCAAAAGAGTGTGTTCATCGGTTAACCTTGCAACATCGAAAGCAGGAATTAACATGCTTGGCGTGCTCAAAATGGGCGAAATTATAAAACAAACTGCAAACCTAACGGCAGACACTGACGGGTTGGGTGCAGCGAAACTTGTATGTTTTTGTAATTCTGTGACTGATAACCCATTTATGGCGGGCGCTTATTGCGGGATAAACGAACCTGAATGCGCACTAAATATTGGTGTTTCGGGCCCAGGGGTTGTTTGTGCTGCAATTAAAGATTTACCAAAAACTGCTAACCTTGGCGAAGTTGCAAATATAATTAAAAAGACAGCATTTAAGATTACAACTACAGGCGAATTAATCGGCAGAGAACTTGCAAAAAGACTTGATATCCCGTTTGGAGTTGTTGACCTTTCTCTTGCACCAACGCCCGAAGTTGGAGATAGTGTTGCAGAAATTTTCCAAGCAATGGGGCTAGAGCAAGCAGGAGCACACGGCACAACTTGCGCACTTGCAATGTTAAATGATGCAGTAAAAAAAGGCGGAGTTATGGCATCTAGCTATGTCGGAGGTCTTTCTGGCGCATTTATTCCAGTATCTGAAGACAATCAAATGATTCAGGCTGCAAAATCAGGTGCGCTCACTATTGATAAACTTGAAGCAATGACAAGCGTTTGCTCTGTTGGGCTTGATATGATTGCAATCCCTGGGGACACTTCAGCTAAAACAATC
>JAZNJP010000130.1:0-4572 GCA_045578125.1 Candidatus Gastranaerophilales bacterium
CATTCTGTTATCCAACTCACACATCACTCATAACATTGTATTTTGATTGATGAAATGTTATAATATGAGTGATGAAGGAGTGATTTATGTGAAAAATAAGAAAGGAAGCAAATTTTTACCCCATTTCAAAACAGAAGAAAAGAGGATATTATGACAAAAAAGCTAACCAAGTTAATACTTGTATGTCTATGCCTAGTATTTATCGCCCCTGCAACATTTGCAAATCCAAGCACAATGCAAATCAAGAAAGATATAGTGCAAACTGCACTCAACATGGGTGTTGACCCATATCTCGCTTTAAGCATTGCAAAATTAGAATCAAACTTTAATCAACAAAAGAAAAATCCAAGTGGCGCGGTTGGAGTTTTCCAACTAATGCCAAGAACAGCGAAATTTCTAGGTGTTAACCCATACATTGCAAGCCAAAACATTAAAGGTGCACTTACATACTACAAAATGATGTATAAAAAATTCGGTTCAACAGATTTGGCACTCGCGGCATACAACGCAGGGCCAGGAAATGTAAGAAAATATGGCGGTATCCCACCATTTAAAGAAACAAAAAGATTCATCTACAAGGTAAAGCAAGAATCTCAAGCATTTAAAACTGACCCTTACATTCAAGAACACATAACAAACCATAAAGAAGAAATTTCAGAAACGTTATAATTTAAATCCCGACATCGTCGGGATTTTTAGTTTATTTACATATTTAAAAAGCCCCGATTTCTCGGGGCTTTTTTATTTATAATTCTATAATTTAAGAATTATTTGTCGTTTAATGCGTCAACGCCTGGAAGAACTTTTCCTTCGATAAATTCTAAGCTAGCGCCACCGCCTGTTGAGATGTGTGAAAAATCATCTTTAGTGTAGCCGTATTTTTTAGCAGCAGCAACTGTATCGCCACCACCTAAAACACTAACTGCACCATTTTTTGTAGCTTCCGCAACTGCAGCTGCAATTTGGCGAGTGCCTGAAGTGAATTTTTCAATTTCAAATGCGCCAACAGGGCCATTCCAAAGAATAGTTTTTGAATTTTTGATAACTTCTTCGAAAGCTTTAACTGTTTCAGGGCCAGCATCAACGCCTTCAAAACCATCTTCGATTTCAGAAACTGGAACAACTTTTGTGTTTGCTTCATTTGAGAAATCGTCAGCAACTAAAACATCTGTTGCCATAATTAAGTTAACGCCTTTTTCTTTTGCTTTTGCTTCAATAGCGCGAGCAACATCCATTTGGTCATCTTCACAAATTGAAGAACCAATTTTACCACCGTTAGCTTTAACGAATGTATATGCCATACCGCCACCAACGATTAGGTTGTCAACTTTATCTAATAAGTTTTCTAAAACACCAATTTTTGATGAAATTTTAGCACCACCAACGATAGCTGTGAATGGTCTTTGTGGGTTTTCTAATAATCCACCAAGCGCTTTAAGTTCTTTCTCCATTAAGTAACCAGAAACTGCAACAGGAAGAATTTTGGCAACGCCTGCAGTTGAAGAGTGTGCTCTGTGAGCTGCACCAAATGCATCATTTACATAAATATCACCCATTTTAGCAAGTTTAGCGCTGAAATCTGGGTCATTTTTTGTTTCTTCACCATAGAAACGAACGTTTTCTAAAAGTGCAATTTCGCCATCTTTTAAAGTTTTAACAACTGCTTCAGCAACATCGCCTACACAATCTGAAACGAAAGTGATTTTTTCACCAACAAGTTCAGATAATCTTTTGCAAACTGGTTCTAAGCTGAATTCTAAGTTTCTAACGCCTTTTGGTCTACCAAGGTGAGCCATAAGAACGATTTTTAAGCCTAATTCTTTTAATTTTTTAAGTGTAGGAATAATTGCAAGCAAACGAGTGTCGTCTGTAACATTTTTGTCTGCGTCCAAAGGTGCATTAATATCAACCCTAACTAGAGCTGTTTTACCTTGAACATTTTGTAAATCATCGATTGATTTTTTCATTTTTAAATTTCCTCTTTTATAAATGTCCTCGAGAAAATTTTACAACAAAAACAAGATTTTTGAAATAATTATTCAAATAAGGCTTCTTTAATTCCTTCAGATAATGTTGGGTGAGCAAAAATTATTTCTTTAATATCATCAACTCTGAGTTTACCCTTCATTGCAATTTGAATTTGAGAAATAAGAGAAGAAGCCTCGAGCGAAACAATATGTGCGCCTTTGATTTCACCATCTTTTTCAGCAATAATTTTAATAAAACCTTCAATTTGATTATCGCAATGTGCTTTTGTAAGCTTCAACAAAGGGTAATTATATATTTTATAATCTTCTAAATTTTCAATATCTTGCTCTCGAACACCAATTGATGCAATTTCTGGCACGCCATAAATAACAGATGGAATATCTGCGGGTTTAATTTCCATTAATTCCTTACCATTATATAAATGATTAAAAAGCGAAACTGCCTGAGCTTCAGCCGAGTGCGCTAACATCAAAACAGGTTTAGCATCGCCTATTGCATAAACTCCGTCTGGAAGTTTAGGGCAAACAGGAACTCTACCAATCGCAACAAGCACTTTGTTGGGTTCTAATATTTCACCATTTTCAAGTGCAACTTTTTTATTCTCAACATTTTCAACACCGCAAGAAGTGTAAAATTTGATTTTTCTTGCACGCAAAATCCTCTCCATTCTCTTTGAAACAGAAACATCTAGAGCTGGAAGCAAGTTGGGCGCTTTTTCGACAACTGTTACAGATGAGCCTAAATCAGAAAAAATGCGAGCCCATTCAATTCCAATTGCACCAGAGCCAATAATTAAAATCTTTTCAGGTACGGCTTCTAATTTAAAAATATCATCAGAAGATAACAAAAACTCACCGTCACACTCCAAGCCCTTAATTTGAGCCTGAGAAGAGCCTGTTGCGCAAATTATTTTATCAGCCTTATATTCGCTATCCCCTGCTTGAATTGTATTTTTATCAACAATTTTTGCTTCTTGTAAAATAATTTCAGCACCAGATGCCACTAAACTTTTTTCAACTGCACTTCTGAATGTTTTAGTTATTTTTTCAGCTCTTGCTTTTGCTTCTTCCCAGCTTGCATGAGCGCTTGCATCGTGAAGAATTGATTTTGTTGGAATGCAACCAACATTTAAACAAGTGCCCCCTGCATGTTTTTTTTCAAAGCATACAACTCTAAGCCCCTTAGCAAGAGCTAATTGTGCAAATTTTAACCCCGCAGGGCCAAGCCCTACAATTGCAACATCAAAATTTTCCATTAATTATACATTCCGTATTCTTTTGATTCAGCTTCCCAATCTTCGCGAGTAATTTTTAGCGCATGATTCCAGAATTTTTCAAGCGCATAAATTTCACGAGCTTCTTGGTGCATAATATGAACTACGACATCGCCATAATCAAGTAAATTCCAACGATTTTTCTTATCATTTTCATCGCCTTTTGGAATGCGCCCAAAAAGTTCTTTGACTTTTTCTCTTGCTGATTCCGTAAGCCCTTTAACCTGAGGCGCAGACGAAGCTGAAGCTATAACAAAATAGTCAGACATTGTGCTCACCTTTGATATATCCAAAATCAAAATATCTTGCGCTAATTTATCGTCTAAAATTCTTGCAATAGCACTTGCTAATTTTTTAGAAGTTACTTCCATTTATACATTTCCTGTTGAACTATTTCTGTCATTATCTAAAGATTTAATATCAATTCCTGAATCATCTGCATATGCTACATCATTTGTAATTTCAACATTTACAACTTCATCAACTGGTTTTAATACTTCTTTTTTATATTCAATAATTTTTCCATCTTCAAATTTTACGTTAATTTTTAGGTCAAAATAATTTAAAGATACAACTTTTCCAAGTCCATCTGGAGTTTTTACGGAAGTGCCAATTGGAAGAAGTTTTTTTGTTGTTTCTTTATAAAAACCATGCTCGTAATTCAAACAACACAATAACCTTCCGCAACAACCTGTGATTTTACTTGGAGTGAGTGGAATTCCTTGGTCTTTAGCGAGTTTTGAGTTTACGTTTTCAAATTTTCTCAGAAACCTGCAACAACATAATTGTTGACCACAGATTCCGCAACCTTCCAAAACTGCTGTTTCGTCTCTAGCACCAATGTGGCGAAGGTCGATTCTAACTCTTTTAAATTCTTGGGTTAAATCTTTCAAAAGTTCTCTAAAGTCAACTCTTTGAGGGGCTGTGTAATAAAAAGTAATTTTTTTTCTATCAAATGTATATCTTGCTTGGGTCAAAGACATATCAAGCTTTCTTGCATTTGCAAATTCTTCGCACTTTAAAAGCGCCGCACGAGCAAGCTGTTTATTTTCCGCAAGCGTTTTAAGGTCGTCTTCTGTAAGAACTCTGATTAACTTTAGGGGCTCTGGCTTAAATTTTTCCCAATGCGCCATAATTTCATCATTCACTTTAAAAAGCTTAAATGCTTCTTCGCCTTTTTCTGTTATAACAAGCCCGATTTTCCCATGTTCTATCCATTTTTCAAGCACAGGCTCATAAGTTACAGGATAAAATGTATTTTTTATAATTCTTACTGCAAATTTCATTGTTTTATTATACAATAAATAAAT
>JAZNJP010000131.1:0-4378 GCA_045578125.1 Candidatus Gastranaerophilales bacterium
AATATGATAAAAATGAAAATTTAATAAAAGCCACAGAAGAAAAAACTCTACCTGATGGCACTCAAACAAAAGAAGCTATTGAAAATAAATATGAATATGATAGCGAAGAAAATGTAATTAAAATCATTACGACAAAAACAAAACCAGACGGCACAAAAGAAGTAATTGAAACAAATTCTAATTATACATATGATAAAACAAAAGATGGCGTAAAATATCCAATTGCAAAAGAAACTAGAGAAACTCGCGCAGACGGGACAGTTGATACAGAAAAAATCACCTATGAGTATCCGCAAGATATAAAAGAAACTTTGCTTAAATATACTCGACCAAAACCAATAAAAGCAATAGGTGAGAAATATTGTGCAGATGGCAAACTTCACAAGTTTGAAGAGTCTTATCTTGAGCAAGATGGCGATTATTCATGGATGCCGCAAGTCGAAACCGGTATTACAACTTTTGCTGACGGTGGCAAAAATGAATACAGGGTTGAATTTAACAAAGGCAATTACGACAAAATAGAGAGCGGAATTTCTCATTTTGCAAACGGTGACGTAAAAGAATACACAGAATATTATAGACAAGATAATTATTTTGCTGACCCAGAAAAAGTTAAGGAAGAATACACAATAACTCACCCAGATGGCACTGTTGAAAGTTCCAAAAAAGAACTTGGTGCTGATGGCGTGTGGATTGATGTTAAATAAAAATTATCTTGTTAGAAGATACTCACTTAAAGAATTTTTCCAATCTGGAAGCTCGTTATTGTTATCTAAAACGCTGTAGCTTGGGCGCTTTGCAGGACGAGGAAAATCACTTTTATCAATTGAAATTACTTTTGTGTTTCTGTTTTTCAGAATTTCTCTTGTGAAGCCACTCCAGTTTGTGTGCCCTGAAGAGCAAATGTGATATGTGCCATATGCTCTTTCTTCTTTTATGATTGAAACAATTTTTTGTGCAAGGTCGCGTGTCCAAGTTGGGCAACCAATTTGGTCGTCAACAACTGAAATTTCATCTCTTAGGCTAGAGAAAGTTAGCATTGTGTTCACATAATCTCTTTCGCCTTGCCCATAGAGCCAGCTTGTTCTGATGATATAGTGTTTTTTTGTTGTTTTTCTAATTTCTTCTTCGCCTAAAAATTTAGACTTTCCATAAACCGAAATTGGGTTTGTTGCATCATGTGTTTTATATGGCTCGCTTTTTGTTCCATCGAACACCATATCTGTTGAAACATATAAAATTGGTACATTTAATTTTTTGGCAATTTTGGCTATATTTCTTGTGCCCATTTGGTTTACAAGATAAGCTTGCTCTGGGTTAGTTTCAGCGAGGTCAATATTTGTGTATGCTGCAAGGTGAATAATAAACTCAAGCGAAACTTTGTTCATAATTTCGTTTGTGAGTTTAGTGTTGGTAACATCAAAAATCTTAGAATTGGTTGCCCAATATTGCCAGCCTTCAGCTTCAAGCATAGGGCATAATTCTCTGCCCAACATACCTGTTGCGCCTGTAACCAAAATTCTCATATTCTTTTTTTCGAAGGGGTTAGCCATAATTATTACTGAACGATAACAAAAATATATGGTAAAATCAATTTATGAAAAGAAAAATTTACATTTTGATATTGGTTTTGTTTGCGGGGGTTTTGCTTTCTTCTTGTCTTAAGCGAGATATGCCAACCGCACAAGTTGAGGAGCAAGAACTAAAACCGCTTAACATAATAAAATATGAACCAGCTATGGTTAAAACAAAAACGATAGGCGGAGTGGATTATATTTTATCATCTGCCCCTGTTGGTAAATTTGGAGGAGAGCTTGTAACTTCGACTATTGGCGAAGGTCCTAAAACATTTAATCCGTTCAATGTGAATGATGCAACAAGTTCAACATTTACAGGGCTTATGTTTGAGGGATTGCTTACCACAAACCCATACACTGGCGAAATTGAACCTCGCCTTGCAAAAAGTTTTGAAGTATTGCCTGATAAAATGACATATACTATAAAATTAAGACGAGGGCTTAGGTGGTCTGACGGTAAAGAAATTACTGCAGATGATGTTATTTATACATACGACACAATAATTTTTGGTGGTTTTGGGAACACTAGTATACGAGATATGCTAATGATTGAGGGCAAATTGCCAAGTGTTTCAAAAATAGATAAATATACTCTAAAATTTCAAACGCCAAAGCCTCATGCGCCATTTCTTAGGAGTTTATCGGCATCAATTGCTCCGAAACATATTTTTAAACCCATAACAGATAAAGGGCATAATGCCTTTAATTCTTTCTATTCAACCACAACTAAACCTCAAGATTTCGTTGTTTCTGGGCCTTTTATGCTTGAGAGATATACTCCTGCTCAAAGAGTTGAGCTCAAGCGAAACCCAAATTATTTTATAATAAATTCAGAAGATGAAAAGTTACCTTATTTGGATAAATACACAGTTCAAATCGTGGGTGATTTGAACAATGAAACACTGAAATTCCAAGCGGGCGAAATTGATGTTTTAAATCTTCAAGGGTCTCTTGTCCCAAGATATAGAATGCTTGAAGAAAATTCTGATTATAAGCTATTTAATCTTGGTCCAACAACAACTACTACTTTTTTAACTTTCAATATCAATAATAGAAAAAATTCAAAAGGTAAATATTATGTTGATGAAATAAAACAATCTTGGTTTCAAGATTTAAACTTTAGACGCGCAATTGATTATGCAATAGACAGAGAGAGTCTAGTTCTAAATGTTTTGTCTGGTGTTGGAGAGCCTTTATTTTTGCCAGAATCACCAACGAGCATTTTTCTAAATAAAAAATTATCACATGGCTATAAAAGAGATTTAACTAAATCACGCGAGCTTCTTGAAGCGAGCGGCTTCACTTGGGATAAAAACGGAATTTTGCATGATAAAAAAGGAAATATTGTCGAGTTTGAAATGCTAACAAACGCAGGGAACACTCAACGTGAAGCAACTGGTGTTAGCATAAAAGAGGATTTAGCTGAACTTGGAATTAAAGTCAATTTTAAGCCAATCGATTTTAATTCACTCGTAAATAAAATTACAAATTCTCTTGAGTGGGAAGCTGTTCTTATGGGGCTAACAGGTTCTTCGCTTGAACCGCACGGCGGGAACAATGTTTTTTGTAGCTTTGGAACTTTACATATGTTTAATCAGCGCACAGAATTTGATAAGAAAAATCCAAAAATTTTACCTTTCGAGAGGGAGCTTGATGAGGTATTCGCAGCTGGTGCACTAGAGCTTGATTTCAAGAAGAGAAAAGCAATTTATGACAAATATCAAGAAATTGTTTACCAAGAAAAGCCCTTTATTTACTTATATTCGCCAGTAAATATTGTGGCTGTTAAGAAAAAAATCGGCAATATTAAACCAACTGAACTCGGTGGAACTTTGTATAATATTGAAGAGTTGTATATAAAATAAAGTTAAAAAAATGCACTTCATAAGAAGTGCATTTTATGATATTGTTTTTATTTTTTTATGTGTCTATGTTTTGAGCGTATATTGCGTTTGCTTCAATAAATTCTCTTCTTGGAACGACATTATCCCCCATTAAGACATCAAATAATTGGTCGCAAAGCATAGCGTCTTCTAATGAAACTTTTAAGAAAGTTCTTGTAGAAGGGTCCATTGTAGTTTCCCAAAGTTGTTGTGGCATCATTTCGCCAAGACCTTTAAACCTTTGAAGCTGAATGCCCTTTTTGCCTCTATCTTCAATGATTTTTTGCAATGAGCTGAATGAATTAATTGTTTTTGTGCCTTCCGGAGTTTCAACAATAAGCTCTTTTTCTTCCTCGATTAAATAAGGACGAATTTTTGGGTAAGCTTTTTTAATTCTTTCGTATTCGCTACTTTTAATCATATTTTGAGTAATCATAACATCGTCAATATCGAGCGCTTCGCTTGAAAGTTTAACTTTGATGTAATATTTCATTGTTTCCGCATTTTGACCCATTGAAACAATGTAGTCTGCAGCTTCAGGAATGCCATAATTTTCTGCGTGGTCTTTTAAGTAGTTTGCAAGATAGTTTGTAATTTCTTGCATTCTTTCTTCGTTTGCAAAATCTTCAACTTTGATTTCAGAACGAACAAGCCCACGAATAATAACAGATGGCATTTGGTTGATGATTGGGTTATTAAATGAGCGGTAGAATGCGCTCATAGAATAAACAAGTTCTTCAAGAGATTCATCTTTAACAGAACGTGAGCGAGTTTTGTCATATAAGCAAACATCTTTAATTCCACGTTCTCTAAGCTTTTTGTCTAAAACTCTTTCGTCATATAAATATTCTGAAGATTTGCCGATAGTTAATTTATAAAGCGGTGGTTGTGCAATATAAACATATCCTTTTTCAATAA
>JAZNJP010000132.1:0-3995 GCA_045578125.1 Candidatus Gastranaerophilales bacterium
CCCCATTCAAGGTTTTCAAACTTATCAACAAGGGTGTAATTTACAAATCGTCCGCCTGTATAATCGTCCATATAACTTTCATCTTCTACATAAATTTTGTCGTTATTATAGAAATTAGTGTGAATTCCTTTTTTGCGTAAAAATTTAATAACATCAAGGGCTAAATGATGCTCAACTGGAGCAGACCAAAGAATTTCATTATTATATTTAAGAAGAGAGCCTTGTGTGCAAATAATTGGTGTGTCGAGTCCTAAAAACTTAGCAACTGGCGCTACGCCATCATATATTCTACCAGTTGCAAGAACTAACTTAACACCTTTTTTCTTGATTTTGTCAATTGTTTCAAGTATTTTTGGGCGGAACTGATTAGTTTCGGTTAGAATTGTTCCATCAATATCCGTAGCAATTAATTTAATCATTTTTACCTTTTTTATTTTTATTATACAATGACTATGTAATTTAGGGGAATTTTATGAATAAAATAGAAAGACAACATGCCAAAGAGCAAGATAATATACAAAGAAGGTCGAATTTTGACCCAGTTGAAGAAAACTTTACACCAGAGCAAGCACAACTAGAAGCATCTCGTTGTTTAAATTGCAAAAATCCAAAATGTGTTCAAGGTTGTCCTGTGAATGTGCCAATTCCAACATTTATTGCTGCAGTTAAAGATGGCGATATTCAAAAAGCAGGTGAAATTATCAGAGAATCAAACATGCTTCCTTCTGTTTGCGGAAGAGTTTGCCCTCAAGAAAGACAATGCGAATCTAAATGTATTTTAGGCATTAAAGGTGAATCTGTTGCAATTGGCGCACTCGAAAGATATGTTGGCGATAATTCTTCACCAAAAACACCAGAGATTAAACCCAATGGCAAAAAAGTTGCAATTATTGGTTCAGGTTGCGCAGGAATGTCTTGTGCAGCAGACCTTAGAGCTGCTGGTTTTGAAGTTGAAATATTTGAAGCATTGCATGCTTTTGGCGGCGTTTTAAGATATGGTATTCCATCATTTAGGCTTCCAAGAACTGTGCTTGATAGAGAAATTACGACACTTAAAGAAATTGGTGTTAAATTCCATAAAAACGTAGTTGTTGGAAAATCAATTACAATGAAACAATTACAAGAAGAAGGTTTTGAAGCTATATTTATTTCATCAGGCGCTGGGCTTCCTAAAATGATGAATATTAAAGGCGAAAACCTAAACGGTGTTTATAGTGCAAATGAATTTTTAACCAGAGTTAACTTAATGCAAGCAAATTCGCAAGACACACCAACACCGATTAAAATTGGCGAAAGAGCAATTATAATTGGCGGCGGCAACGTAGCAATGGATGCAGCCAGAGTTGCTGTTAGGGTTGGGTTTAAAGAAGTTCATATTGCTTATAGAAGAACAGAAACTGAACTTCCGGCTCGCCTAGAGGAAATTCGCCATGCAAAAGAAGAAGGTATCATTTTTGATTTCTTAATGGCTCCTATTGAAATCAATGGCGAAGATGGTTATGCGACAAGTATGAAATTTGAACAAATGGAACTTGGCGAACCTGATGCATCAGGCAGAAGAAGACCAATAGGAACTGGTAAATTCATTGATATACCTGTTGATACAGTAATAGTTGCACTAGGAACTGGTCCTAACCCAATAATTCAAAGAAGTGCTGAAGCCGATTGCATGGCATTAGATACCGATAAAAAAGGTTATATCGTAATTAATGATGAAGGTTGCACTTCGCTTGATAACATTTATGCAGGTGGAGATGTAGCACCACTTGGTCCATCTACTGCAATTAACGCCATGGGTGCAGGTAAACGTGCCGCAAAAACAATAATCGAAAGACTTGGATAATGTATAAAAAAATCAAAGTTGCCCTTGTGTTTGGTACAAGGCCTGAAGCAATTAAAATGTGCCCTCTTGTAAACGAGCTTAAGTCTCGCGAAAATTTTGATGTGACCACAATTGTAACGGCGCAGCACAGGGAAATGCTTGACCAAGTCCTTGAATTATTTAATGTTAAGCCTGATTACGATTTAAATATAATGAAACCAAATCAAAATCTATGGTCACTAACATCTGATATTTTGCTTCAAACAAAAGATATTTTTGAAAATGAACAATTTGACATAGTTCTTGTTCATGGCGATACTACAACGGCATTTGCAGCAAGCTTGAGTGCATTTTATGCCAGAATACCAATAGGACATGTGGAAGCTGGACTTAGAACTTATGATAGAAATTACCCATTCCCAGAAGAAATTAATCGCGTAATTTGCGATTCACTCACTAGTATGTATTTTGCACCAACAAGTCTAGCTGTTGCAAACCTAAAAAGGTATCCTGAAGTGCATCCAGAGAATATTTATAAAACTGGTAACACAGTAATAGATGCTCTTTTGTACACCGTGTCTAACTCTTCAAAAAAACTTGATTTTCTAACTCATAATGACGATAAAAAACTTATTCTCATGACAGCACACAGAAGAGAGAACTTCGGAAAACCACTTGAAGATATATGCAAAGCCGTGCTTGAAGTTGTTTCGACGAGAGAAGATGTCGAATTTATTTATCCAGTTCACCCAAATCCAAATGTTAGAAAAACAGTGAACTCATATTTAGCAAACGCGCCAAGAGTGAAACTAATTGCCCCACTTGAATACGAAGATTTTTCACTACTAATGAAAAAATCTTACTTAATTTTAACTGATTCAGGCGGCATTCAAGAAGAAGCGCCGGCGCTTGGTATTCCCGTTCTTGTACTTAGAAACGAAACAGAGCGACCAGAAGCCATTAAAGCTGGTTGCGTTAAACTTGTGGGCACAAATAAAGAAAACATTGTTAAAAATATTGTCGAGCTTCTTGATTCAGAAGATAGCTACTACAAAATGGCAAAAAGTGCAAATCCATATGGTGACGGCACAGCTTGTTCGCAAATTGCAGACGCAATTGAAGAGCATTTTATGCCAAATTTCAACAAGTAGCCTAAACTGGGATTTTAACAACAATTTTTTTAACTTTAGAGCTAGAATTGAGGATAATTTGTGGCGTATGTGCATCATCAGGATAAAATACAGCCCAATCACCCTTTTTCATAACTAGTTCTTTTGAATTTGAAGATTTTTTAAAAAATTCAATATCCTTTTCGCAATTATATCCTTGCGAATCAGAGCAATCATCGATATTTGCAACATATATTATTTCTTCACCCTCTAAAATATATTGCAAATCGATAAATTTTCTATGAACCTCAGGAAGTCCAAATTCTTTAGTGAAATATTCATCAACACCAAAATATGCACCATCTTCTAATTCGTATTTACCGCATTCAATAGTGCTATCAAGGGTTTTGATGTATTTCAGTGCTTTTGAAATTTTTTCTTCGTATTTTTTATCTCGAATAAACATAATAATTAATATAGCATTATCAAAAAAATTAGTGTATAATTTACAATAGTTTGTAAATATTTATAACGAATAGTTAACAAAAATAGCAAATTTTCTCATCAATATGTTTTTAAATAGGAGTGAATATGAAAAGTGTGATTAAAAGACTTAACAGTAATGTTCAAAAATTAATGAACTTAATATGGGGGCTATAATATGAAGATAGCCTCATTAGCAACAAAATTTATATCCAAAATGGGTGATAATTCGGGCTCTAGAGTACCGTTGTTAGTCAAAGACACTACTTGTAATTTTTTAATATCATCCATATATGCCAAAAAAGGCGGAGAAGAAGACGGAAAAGAGAGATTAATTGAAGAATTCGGCACAGAAGCTGTATGGATTGGCGGAATTCCTTTTATAAAATGGTTAATCGACAAAACCGCATACAAAATTGCGGGTGTTAATCCAGATTTCGATGTAAGAAAATTCTCGCTCAAAAATGCTGACAACATAGACTTTATGAGGCAATGTGTAAAAAATTCACCAGAACAATTAAAACAACTTGATAACCTATCAAAAAATAAAAAACTAGCACTTGGCTTATACATCGGTAAAT
>JAZNJP010000133.1:0-3556 GCA_045578125.1 Candidatus Gastranaerophilales bacterium
AACGAAATTAAATTAAATACAATTTTTAATATTATTGTTGACCCAGTAGATAATGTCTACAACCTTGATTCACAAAAAAGCATTAACAATATTAAAGCTATACTTAAAACATTCAAAACTGTTCAAGAACAAAAACAAGATTGCAAAATGGTTTCCGCAAGAGGTCTTTTAGCATTCAGAATGTTAGTTAGCAACAATTAATTTTGTTATACAAAATTAAAAGCTCCGTATTTTGCGGAGCTTTTTTTATTAGTTATTTTGTGTAATTTGTTTCAAGAGTTCATCGTTTGCTCTTTGTAATTGAGGGTCGCGCTCTTGCTTGACATCTTCTTCAGTAATTTCAATTGCAATATCTGGCTCAATGCCTTTTTTGTTTATATCAGTTCCCGCAGGAGTTAAATATTTTTGAATTGTAATGTGTATTGCAGAACCATCTGGTAGTTTATTAATTTCTTGAACCAAACCTTTACCAAATGATTTTTTGCCAACAATTGTTGCTCTGTTATTATCTTTTAGCGCACCTGATAAAATTTCGCTTGCTGAGGCTGAACCACCATCAATTAAAACAAAGATGGGTTTTGTAAATATTTGATTTCCGCGCGCTCTAACTGTTTCCTTGTAGCCATCTCTATCAACAGTTGAAACAATTACGTCTTTACCTAGTAACATTTCAGCAATAAATGTTGCGTTTGTAAGTAATCCGCCAGGATTTGACCTTAAGTCAATAATAATACCTTTTTTGTCTGCATAGTCATACAGTGCGTTTTTAAACTCTCCCGCAGCATTTCTTGAGATGAATGAGCTTAAGCGGATATAGCCAATTTCATCGGAAATTTTTGCATATTTTGGTGCTTTTGTTGAAACAGATTTTATTTCAATATTTGCGCGAGTAATTGTGTATAATTTTGGCTCTGAACCTTTTCTCTTAATTAAAAGTGTAACTTGTGTGCCTTCTTGACCCCTGATTTTGTCTGCTGCTGCATCAACTGTTATCCCTTTTGTTGATTTTCCATCAATTTCAAGAATTTCATCTTCAGCTAGAAGTCCAGCGCGTTCTCCTGGAGTGTCTTCAAGAGGGGCGATAATTAATAGCCTTCCTTCTCTAACGCCAATTTGCACGCCAATTCCCTTGAGAGAACCTTGAATTGAGGCTGTTTCTTCTTGAAATTCTTCTGGGTTGAGAAATTTTGTGTAAACATCATTTAAACTCGATACCATTGTATCAATTGCAACGTAGGCATCTTTATCTGTTTTTAGATATGCATCATATTTATGACGCCATCTTTCCCAATCTTGATTATTGTTTGTTTTGTCAACAAATTTCATGTCTATTAATTTCCAAACCCTGTCATATGTTTCTGCGGGAGTTGATGCAAAAATTGGGTTAGATAAACAGCCCGCATAAGCAAATGTCAAGAAAAGTAAACACAAGAAAGTTTTTTTGATAATAAAATTAAATAAATGTTTCATTAACTACCTCTAATAATATACGTAGAATTTTATACTATTTGTTCTTAATATTCAAATATCATTTTGCATTTTTTTTGTCGGTAAAGTAAAATGTAGGAATGTTATTAAAAGCCAAAAAACACATATTACTTCTTGTTATAGCAACATTAATAATGATTACTATGACATATCATTTTACAAGTGAGATTTTTTATACAAAATCATATGATTACATGACAAAACTCACTTCGTATTCTAGAACCCCATCTAAAGATATTATTCTTGTTATGATTGATGATAAATCTTTGATGCAAATTGGTAGATGGCCTTGGAAAAGAATGAAATATGCCGATATTTTTGACTTTCTTAAACATCATACGAATGCAAAAGTTTGGGGTTTTGATGCAATCATAGTTGCTCCTGATTACGAAAACTCTAAAGATGATGAAGATTATTATAATGCAGTCAAAAAGTACGATAAACTTGTAGCTGGCATTATTTTTGATAAAAAAGGTTTTAAAAATCCTGAACTTTCTGAGTTTTATGATGTGGAACTATCTAACAAAAAAAATATTACAGTTAAAGATTTAAGAACTGGTAGTGCAAAGAAAACATCTGCATTTAAAAGCTACACGCAATCGCCTTATAAATATATTAAAAACTCTAAAAATTTAGCTTCGGTTACAGCTTTTCTCGATAGTGATGGCTATGTTAGAAAAGCTCCAATTTTGATAGATTACAAAGGCGAGTTAGTTCCTTCTTTGCCACTTTCTTTATATGCAAAATACACTGGCATTACGGAACTCACACTCGATAATCGTTTTCTTTATGGTCAAAATGGTAATTTTAAACTTAAAATGCCAATTCATAACAGAGACGGCATGGTTTATACCTATATAAACTATTATTCTCTTTCAAAGGATAACAAATATTATTCTCATGATGTAGTAAGCGCGTCTGATTTAATTTTGAGTATCCAAGCAATTAAAGAAGGTAAGCCTCCTTTAATTGACCCTAAAATTTTTGATAACAAAATTGTAATTGTTGGTGCGAATGCTAATGCGCAAGGCATGGAAGATGTCCGCCGTACGCCAATATCGGATATTTTTGCTGGTCCTGATATTCATGGCACATTAATAAACAACATGCTTGATAACAAATTCATGTTGAATGTGACTTGGCAATATAACTTGCTACTTATGGTCTCATTATTCTTGTTTGTGTTTATTGTTGTTGCACTTTTCCCTGTGGCAACTGCCTTAGCACTTAGCGCAAGCGCAATGTTTTTATTCTATTTGGGTGCAATTTTATTTTATTCTAAAGGAATTGCAATTAACTTTATTGCACCTGAGTTATTTATGATTATTGCAATTGCAATTGGGTATTCTTACAGATATCTCAATGAAGGATTTAAAAAGGCTCAAATTGAGCGCGCCATGGGCAAATATATATCTAAAGACGTTATGCAAAACGTGATGGATAATATTGATAATTTGTCTGTTGGTGGAAAAAAAGCCGATGTTTCTATATTGTTTATTGATATTCGTGGCTTTACGACAATCAGCGAAAAACTTTCTGCTCTTGAAGTTTCTGATATTTTAAACAAATATTTCCAAGAGCTTGTTCCAATTATCGATAAGCACCAAGGAATTATGAATAAATTTATTGGTGATGCTATGCTTGCTGTTTTTG
The DNA here is from genome assembly GCA_045578125.1 of Candidatus Gastranaerophilales bacterium. Taxonomy (GTDB): domain Bacteria; phylum Cyanobacteriota; class Vampirovibrionia; order Gastranaerophilales; family Gastranaerophilaceae; genus RGIG1918. The sequence continues at coordinate 3,142 of JAZNJP010000133.1, forward strand.
GTGAACCAATTAAATCTGAAAACCATGCCCTAAATGCAGTTTTATGTGCAAATGAAATGTTGAGCACAGTTAAAAAATTGCAAGTCAAATGGCTTGATGAAGGTAAACCAAAAATTGATGTTGGGATAGGAATTGCTTCTGGTGAAGTGTTTATTGGTAATATTGGTACTGAAGACCGTCTTGAATATACCGTTATTGGCGACACTGTTAACACGGCTTCGAGAATTGAGAATTTTAACAAAGTTTATAAAACCAAATTTTTAATTAGTGAATCAACATTTGAGAGAGTTCAAAAATATGTTGATGTGCTAAAAATTAGAGAAGTTCAAATTCGCGGTAAAGTTAAAAAAATCAATATATACGAAGTTTTAAGAGTTTTAATTTAGGTGTGATATGCCTTTTTTAAATTTATATA
>JAZNJP010000134.1:0-3498 GCA_045578125.1 Candidatus Gastranaerophilales bacterium
TATTGATTTAGAAAATGTTAAAAAACAAGCAAGAGCAATACAAAAAATGATGAAAAAAGAGCATTAATAAGCTCTTTTTTCTTATTGTTTTTTACATAAATAATATTACTAATATATTTTTAATAGATAGAAAAGTAGTGCAAACTTGTTTGCTATAAAAGAAAAAATATAAATGTGCCTTTTGTGTAGTTGCGTAGTAATTACTTATTGAGACGACGTCGAGCGAGGACTGTCTGAGGAAAATGCGTAGCATTTGACGAGTTCCGCAGCTCTGGTCGAAATTAGTAATTCAAGCAACGTAACAGCAGGCACGAGCTTTGTGGAACTTTTGCGGGAAAAGTTCCCCCGTCGGGAGACCCGTCGGAGACAAAAGCTTAGAAATTATTTTTAAATTTTAAATAAAAGAAACATTCGACATTAGCTTTTAGGCTTTCAACTTAAATTTATGACTTCCTTTCCTTGACGTACTTTCTTTGACAGCAAAGCAAAGTACCAAAGAAACTGCCGTCCGGCTGCTTCGTATTTGATATTTGTATAGCTCACCACCGGCAAAATAACTCGCTTCGCTCAAACAGATTTTGCCCTTGACATTTGTTACGCTAACAACTATCAAAATACTACGCAATGGACGGGGATTAGGCTTATAGTTTTATTTCTACTATCATTGCTTTTTCATTTATATTTCTATTTAAAATATACCTATAATATTATTTATGTAAAAAAGAGGGCTTGCATTTCTACAAACCCTCTTTAAACTTTATGATTTATTCAATCAATTATAATTTAGAAGCAACCATTAATGTTGTTTCAGCTAATCTTGTTGAATAACCCATTTCGTTATCGTACCAAGAAACAACTTTAACCATGTTGTCGCCCATTGTCATTGTTAATGCAGCGTCAACTGTTGAAGATTGTGATGAACCGATAAAGTCTGAAGATACTAATGGTTCTTCTGAGTAGCATAATACTTTACCATCAGCAGCTGCTTTTAATGCAGCGTTTACAGCTTCAGCTGTAACAGGTTTTGATGTTTCAACTACAACGTCTACTACAGATACGTCTGGAGTAGGAACTCTCATAGCAAAACCATTCAACTTTCCTTTTAATTGAGGTAATACTAAAGCAACAGCTTTTGCAGCACCTGTTGTTGTAGGAACGATGTTCAAAGCACCAGCTCTAGCTCTTCTTGGGTCTTTGTGGCCAGCGTCAAGAATTCTTTGGTCGCCGGTGTATGAGTGAACTGTTGTCATTAAACCTTTAACAATGCCGAATTTTTCATCAAGAACTTTTGCAACTGGAGCTAAGCAGTTAGTTGTGCAAGAAGCCATTGAAATTACATTGTGTTTTGCTGGGTCGTATTCATTTTCGTTAACGCCTAAAACGATAGTTTTGTCTTCGTTTTTAGCAGGTGCAGAAATGATAACTTTTTTAGCACCAGCTGTGATATGAGCAGCTGCTTTAGTTGCATCTGTGTAGAAACCGGTTGATTCAACAACTACATCTACGTTTAATTCTTTCCAAGGAAGATTTGCTGGGTCTTTTTCAGCATAGAATTTAATTTTTTTACCGTTGATTACAAGACCATCTTCAGCAACTTCAACTGTACCATCAAATTTGCCCATAACTGAGTCATATTTGAAAACATGAGCTGCGTTTGCAGGTGTTAAACCTGGGTCGTTGATTGCAACGTAATTAATTTTGTCATAAATACCTTCTTTGATAGCGGCACGAAGAGTGTTACGGCCAATTCTACCAAAACCGTTGATTGCTACATTTACCATTTTTTACTCCTTTTATGTGTAAATCTACATTAATAATTTTATTACAAAAATTAAGCGAGTAAAGCGAATTTTTTAATATTTTTAAATGAATAAAATAACCGCCCCTGCTTGTTTTGCGGGAGCGGAGAATTAATTTTTGTGTTATCCTACGTTATTTTTATACTATATAAAAATTTCTTTTAACAACTTGTCTTCTGTTATCTATTAAATCACCTTCTGAAAGATAAACGCTCACATGGTTTACAATTCCAGAAAGCATAAAATATGTGAGCAAATCCGTATTTAGAGAGCATATCATAGTGCGGAATTTTTTAAGAAATTCATAAAATTTGGCGCAAACTTTTTTGACATTTGCAAAATTAATTGCATAGCGGAGATTGAACATTTTTGGCATTGTTTCAATATATTTTTCCATATATTCAACATTTTCTTCGGTGATTTCATCATTTGTGAAACCAAAAATGCGCAAATCGTCTTCTTGTCTAATTAAAATATTCAAAATTGCCACCTTTATTAAATGTCATTCCTTTGTTGTGTTTTAATTATATCTTTTTGCCTGTTTTGCGACAATTGTACAAAAGTTGGCATGCGCTACTTCTTTGGTTGGTTTTTTAAAAAATTTGAGGTTATTTGAGCAACAAAAAAGACTGCGCTGTAGGGTGCAGTCTTTTTATAGAATGTATTTAGAATTATCTAATTTCTGAAATTAAGTAGTTATAAATCCAAGCTGTTTCTTTATTTTCTTCAGCTCTTTGTTGAAGTGCCGAAAGTGCATCTTCGCCAATTCTGATTAGGCTCATTGCGACAACGCCTCTTTTAACACCTTGAAGTGTTGGAAGAACGTCTGCTAAATATTCAACAACTCTTCCACCCATTGCAACGATTTTATTTTCAATTGTGCTCTTTTCTGAATTATCTGCTTCTTCCAATCTTTTAAGAAGAGTTCCAACACCATCGATTACATTCAAACTAATTTCATTAATAACTGCTTGCATTTTTTCTTCCATTTTAACTATTTGTTGAGATTATAAACTAAAAAAAATCGAAATTAAGAAATCCTTATACAATCTTAATACGAGCGAAGGTTTTTCTCTAGCGCGATGCGCTTAGAAAAACCGAGCGAGTCTATGGTGTGTGAGCACTGGCACGGCCGTGATGAACGGGCGGGCTTGTGCGAAACCGTACCCAAAAGAAGGTTTTTCTTTAGCGCGATGCGCTACCCGAAGGGCAAGGAGTGAACAAAGTTCTACGAATGCCCTGAGGGCAAAGGTGTGTGACGTATGAAGACGGTTGCGTTGAGCAAGCGGCAAATACGAAACCTTACCTTCTTAACGAGCGAGTCTTTAGTGTGCGAAACCGTACCACGCAAGAGAGTTCGCAGTATGTGAAAACATTGTCAGGCAGTGCCTGACCTACTTGCTTAGAAAAAATATTTATAAATTTTTAAAAAAAATTAAGAAAAAATAAAATTGCAAAATCCAACTATAGCGTGCTTTTTTGTTATTTATAGGTATAAATACCTAAGCAAAAATGCTTACTTCCATCTACTCAAAATTTTGTCATAATTAAATTTGCTAAATATGCAAATAAGAACAAAATAATTGGCAAAAATGCAAAAATTATACCTATCCAAAACAAATAAGGGTGATTGTTAAAAATTAATTTTGAAAATTTAAAATTTCTTTTTTCTAAAAATTTTTCAAGAAAAGTTAAAATG
>JAZNJP010000135.1:0-7778 GCA_045578125.1 Candidatus Gastranaerophilales bacterium
ATTTTTCATAACCAATTATAGGTACAACAAAATCAAGCAAAATGCTTGTGTCAACTTTTATTTCACCAAAACGTGTAGAATTTATTATGGTGTATTTAATGTCTTCTGCCACTTTTTACAGTCCTCTACCTTGCCCAATGCCCATATCTAAGCCTTGCAACATTCCGCTTGTTAAATAATTTTGTAAGGCCCTATGGTCAAGATTTTGTGCATTGCCAAAACCACGATTCATAAGCATTGGTAAAAGTTCGTAATCGTAATTTCCGCCATTAAAGCCAGCCATCATTGCATAATTTTGAGGCACGACATTTGCTGGGCTAAAACCAACTTTTGCTAAAGTTTTAACAGCGTCAGCAATTTCTTTGTCTGATGGTATAGCATCTGAAGCGTCGTTTAAATAATGAAAATTTTGATATTGGATATTTGGTGCTTGACCATTAATCATTTCTTTAACTTGCTCTATACTTTTCTTTTGCACTTCAGTTTTTGCTTCTGTTGAAATAAAGTCACCTGAGCGAATAAACTTATTAATTTCATTTGGCGCACCAAAAACAGGCAAATCACCACATGATGTTGAACCCTCTATGCAAGCCAGAGCGTTTCTGGCATAGACTGTAAGTGAAGGATTGTCGGCAATGCTTTCCACTGCTGTATATGCTTGAACAGCTAATTCTTTTTTGCCCAATCTGCTTAATGTGTTTCCAAGATAATATTGTGCGAGCGAATCTTTCTCATTCGCGTTTACAGCTTCTTGAAAATCATTATATGCGCCAACATAGTTTTCTGCTTTATATTTTTGTATCCCCGATATTACTTTAGGGGAAACATTATAGGTTTTTACTGCATGCGCGAAAGTAAACGAACTTACAAATAGCGCCAAGAAAAGTACAAATATTTTTTTCATTTTATCCTCAATATAGCAATACTGTATTTTATAATATTTTTTGCTCAAAAGGCAAGAAATTAACACAAATATTAACGCATAAATAAAAGCTGAACTTTAAAAATAGAGGAAAGTTTACACCAAAAAGTTGATAATTAAAGGACCTATTTTATAAAATGATTATTGCAATATATAATAGCCTTAAGAAAGTGCTTTATTTATGAAAATAAAAATTAAAGAAACGGCAAAATCTAAAAAAAATTATAGCTTATACAAACTCGCTCAAGTTCTTGAAATTCCGCAACAAACGGTGTATTCTTGGGCAAAAGGTAGAACGCAACCTTCATGGGAAAACTTAGATAGAATTTGTGAAGCACTTTCTTGCAAAATCGAAGATTTGCTTGAAGCAGAACCCATACAGCACAAATTAAATTTGAAAACAAAATAGCGTCTGTGCTTATATTTGCACAAAACTTGAAAGCCAGAATTAAATTTTATTTACCAAAAAAGAACCTGCGGAGTTTTTCTAAAAAAGACATTTTAGAATTTTTACCATAAACTTCTTCGTCTTCGCGAATGAAGCAATCCGTGTTTTCATCTTCACTATATTCTTCGTCTTTGCGCTTTCTTTCATTGTAGAAATAGCCCAAATTGCCGCCACCGCCATTGTTTTTCATGGTCTGTGCTTCAAGGATTGCCGGTTGTTTTCTTGGTCCAATGTTGTTCACATCAAAAGACATATCAACACCATATTAGTAAAACCATTAAGATTATAACATATATTTTGTAATAATTCTACATGTATAGTATTATATTTTTGAAATTATATCTTGTGCGCTAATTTTTAAACATTCAAGAGTTTCACAAGTTGTTGATCTCTTATCCCAAAGGCAAGGCTGTAATTCACATTTCCCAGCTTTAATTACTTTGAAATTATCAACATTTGGAATTAATTTCCTGTCATCTGTTGGTCCAAAAATTGCGAATATGTTTTTATTGAGCGCGACAGCTATATGCATTGGAGCGGAATCTGCGCAAATAAAAGCTGAAGATTTTGAAATTATACTTGCAAGCTCTTGCAAATTTTTAGTCTTTCCATATAAATTATAGAAATTTCCGCTTTCAAAATTCCCAATTTGAGAGATTATCACATCATCATCTGGCCCGCCTAAAAGTACAACTTTTTTGCCAGAAGCCAAAATTCCTTCTATTAATTCTCTCCAAAATGAAGCCTCTGGACATTTGATTATATTTTTTGCAACACTCATTTTGCTAACTCCTGGGTGGAGCGCAACAAATTCGCCCTCAAAAGGCATTTTGTAATCAGTGTTTAATGTGATTTGAGGAAGAGCACAAGTTTTACTTGTGATAGGGGAAATTAAATCGTGATACATATTCCCAGCATATTGTTTTTTGTTTAAATTTACGGTACTAGTGTGAAGAAAAGAAGTTTTTGATGTATAGCCATATCTTTTTGGTACGCCAAACAAATAACAAAGAATTGCGACAAGTGGCGATGAACCTGAGGCCACCACAAAATCATATTTATTTTTCCTGACTTCAAAAATTAGTTTTAAAACATTTAAATATTTTTTGAAACCACTCGCTTTAATGTCGCATTTAATGATGTGATTGATATCGCCTGAAAGCGCTTGAATTGACGCACTGCGAGGCTCAAGAATTAAAGTAATTTGAGAGCTCGGATACTCTTCTTTTAAGCTTTTGATAACTGGCAAAAACAAGATTTCATCACCAATTCCACCAAAATTCATTAATAAAATATTTTTCATACACAATTTGCCCTTATTTTATTTTCATTTTACAATAAAAAAATGGAAAATTTAAGTTTGAATTACACAGCAATAGGCTCACTTCCAATTTCAGGGCAATCTGCGCCAGAAGATGCTTGCAAAATTGTTTTCGAAAATTTTGATTCAATTCCATTTTGGGCACAACTCCCGAATTATTCTCATAATGAGGATATGGTATTTCAGTTTAGTGAAAATATGCCTGGGCTTCAAATAGAAGATGGCAAAATGTTGTTTCGAACTGATACTGTTGAATTTAGCGAACAAATTGAAGAGTTTTATTTTGATTGGGAAACAATTATTAACTCAGATAATTTAATGGAATGTGAAGAAGTTCTTGATAAATATGCGCTCTCCAACGAAAGAAGTTCAACTTTCAAGCTTTTTTTGGAAAACTTAAAGGGTAAAAATTATAAATTTGCAAAAGGCACAATCACTGGTGCTTTTACAACTTCGACCACAATGTGCGGAGAAGATGAAAGATGTGCTTACTATGATGAAATCCTAAGGGATATTATTGTCAAATCACTTGCACTTAAGGCGTTGTGGCAAATAAAAGAAATTAAAAAAGTGTCGCCTGACACAACTCCAATTATCTTTATGGACGAGCCTTCTGTGTCGCAACTTGGTTCATCTGCTTTTTTGACTGTAAATGATGATGAAATCCTTGATATGTTCAACGAAATTGCGACTTTAATTAAAAAATTTGGTGGGCTTTCGGGAATTCATTGTTGTGGAAAATCTAACTGGGAAATTCCAATTAATGCAAAATGCGATATTTTGAATTTCGATGCTTATTTATACACTCAAAGTATGGTGATTTATCATGATAAAATTGCAAATTTCCTAGAAGAAGGTGGCTTTTTGGCATTTGGTATAGTGCCAACTTTTGACGACAAATTAATTCAAGAATTAACCGAAGAAGACTTGCTTGAAAAATTCGAACAATCGCTTGAATCTTTTGTTAAAAAAGGTATTCCGAAAGAAAAAATATTAAAACAATGTTTTATAACACCTGCTTGTGGCTGTGGTTCTTTAAGTTTAGAGGGCGCACTTGCCGTTATAAAACACACAAAAAATTTATCTAAAAACTTAAAAGAAAAATACAAGGAAATTCTATGACCTCAACACTTGCCTTAATTGGAAAAAGCGGAAGCGGAAAAACAACTCTTGCAAAAGCATTTTGCGATGTTATTAAAAAATATCACCCTCAAAAATCAATCTTGCTTGTAGATAATGATTTAACATGTGAACTCGCAGGTCGTTTTGGTCTTAAAACTCATTCAACAATTTATGGAATTAGAAGCGGAAAGCACGAATATAAAACTGGTATTCCAGAAGGTATGAGCAAGCAAGAATTTATTGAATGGGCGCTTGAAGATATCATTTTAAATGTTGATGAAAATGTTGATTTGATTGTTTCTTGGCTTGTTCCTTCCAAAGATTGCAGATGCCCAATAACGTATCAAATGCAAACAGCTCTTCAAAAGCTTATTTCTGGTTATGATTTTGTTATTTTTGACTGCGAATTTGACTTGAAATATTTGAACCAACTTGTTGATTTTCCAATTGATTCGGCGCTTATTGTAACTAACGATAACATTGAATCTTTGCATCTTGCAGATGAAATCTATGAGTTTTCAAAAAAATATGCAACAGAAGGTCAGCTTGCTGTTATCTTAAATAAAACAACAGGCGCCAAAACTCAAGAAGCGCTTGAGCAAATTCAAGGGCAAGGGCGCGATTTTGTAGGCTTCATTGAAAATCTGGACTCAGCGGATGCAATTTTTGAGGCTGCCGAGAATATTTATCCTCGCTTAAATTTACCTCAGTAAATTACATATCTCGCAATTTATCAATAATTTCGTCTTCATAGCCTTTGATAACTGAAGGCTTCTCGTTGAAATTCATAATAATCACGCTAAATACGAGATCCTTATTTTTATATGTTTGAATATAACCTGAAAGAGAGCTAACTCCGTTCAAAGTACCTGTTTTTGCCCAAAGAGCACCTTTGAGGTGGCGGAGTCTTTTAGATAATGTTCCAACATCAGGCACTGCCATATAATTTCTTAAAGGCGCAAATTTATCAATATAAATTAAAGCATCAGATAGCCATGAGGTTGTTGCAAGGTTGTATCTTGAAAGTCCACTTCCATCAACAATTTTAATGTCAGACATATCAAAGCCTGTTTTTTCATAAAAATCATAAAACATTTTTATGCCGTCAGCAGTTGTTGCTGGTTTTCTTGTGTTTACATATTTCCCACCTGCAACTTTAAATAAAACTTCGGCTGAATAATTATCGCTGTTTTGTAAAATTCTTTTTGCAACAGCTTCTATGCTATGCCCAACGCTTGCAACTTCAAGAGCGTTATCCGGAGTTTTAGCAAAGTAAAATTGTTTTTCATAATTGATTTTTTCTTTATCAATTGCTGAATCAAGGTTTGCAATGAAATAAAATTTAGGGTTATCAACAGGGATTGTTATTTTTTTATCTTCTGAGATACCACCTGATAAAAGAAAAATTGGGCTATCTTCGTCAATTTTTTGCATTTTGAATGGTTCAGATGAACCTACAATTAAATTATTTATGAAAGCAAATTTTGCAAAATCATTTTGCAAAATTGAAGGAGTTTTTTCACCCTTTCTTATAACAATTTGAATTTGCACTTTGTTCCCGTTTATGATGTATGGGCTTATCATTGGCGCATTGGGGTATATGTCATCACTGCCCCAACCTTCGGGGTAAGCCACTTTATCAATTATTGTGTCATCGATATAAATTTTATCAATTTTACCAACTGTTGGATTATCTTTAAACTTTGAAATTAATTTTCTTAAATCTGCCGATGTTAAAAGTGGGTCTGCCCCAAGTTTAATGTAATAATCGTTATTGTATTTATAAATTTTTGTTGAAAATTCATAGTCGCCCCCAAGTGTTTGAAGGGCAGGTGCAAATGTGAAAACCTTCAAACTTGAAGCTGGGTGAAGATATTTGTTTTCGTCTTTGGCATAAATTTCTTTGCCAGAGTCAAGTCTTCTCACGGAAACTGAAACTATTGAATTTTCGTCTAAGTCCATTTTTTTAATTATTTTTTTGAGGCTTGCGCCATACGCACTTGTGTAAGTCCCAATATTTAATACTAAAGTTAGTGTAAGAAAAATTCTTAATATATTTTTCATTTTATATCTCCAGAATTTAAAATTTTAATCTCTTTTTTAATCTCTTTTCTATTCAGTGCATGGTTCACTTTTTCTCTTGTTTTCGTAACAAATTCAGTATCAACTGAGTTTAAAATATAGCCTTCGTTATTATCAAGCAAAGAAACTACTTCGCCATATGGATTTATAAAAAGTGTATTCCCGCCATATTCAACCTTATCTCCCATTCCGCATAAATTAACTCCTGCAAAATACATTTGCCCTTCAAGCGCTCTTGCAGAAGATAAGGTTATGTAATCTTTAATTCTAACTTTTGGCCAAGCGGACATATTAACAATTAAGTCTGCTTTGTTTAAATAAGCATCAAAAAGTTTTGGGAATCTTAAGTCATAGCAAACACTAAGCGCCACTTTAAGCCCGTCTAAATTAAATATGCAAGGTTCATCTCCAGAAGATAAAACTTTATCTTCCATATCAAATGTAAAAAGATGAATTTTGTCGTAAAAACCAAGTAGCTCGCCATTGTTTGAAACAATGGGGCAGGAATTATAGAGTTTGTCGCCCACTTTTCTCACCATTGTTCCACCAAGAATAGAAGTATTACTTTTGCGTGCAAAATTCTTTAAAAAATTTACCGTCTTGCCGTTCTCATCCTCTGCAAATTCCCTAAATCTCTCTGGTGCCCAGCCTAAAGTCCAAAACTCAGGCAGAATAATTAAATCTGCTCTTCGTTCTGTGCTTTTAAAACCAGCAAAAATTTTTTCTAAACCCTCAAAATTCAAATCAGGTTTACAAGAAACAGGGTTTATTTGAATTTGGAGAATGTTTTTTTTCAAATTTTCACCTTATAATTCGTCTGGCGAAATAATTTTCCCAGCCACTGCGCTCGCTGCGGCGATTGCTGGGCTTGCTAAATAAATTTCGCTTTCTGTGTGCCCCATTCTTCCAATAAAATTTCTGTTTGTTGTAGAAATTGCTTTTTCGCCACGAGCCAAAATTCCCATATGTCCACCAAGGCAAGGTCCGCAAGTCGGTGTTGAAACAACGCCACCTGCTTGAACAATTGTTTGTACGTAGCCTCTCTCAATTGCATCTAAGTATATTTGTTGCGTTCCTGGGATAACTATAAGTCTTACATCTTCGTGTACTTGTCTGCCTTTTAAAATTTCAGCAGTTACAGCTAAATCTTCAAGCCTTCCGTTTGTACAACTTCCAATTACGGATTGCTGAATTTTAACTTCTCCAACTTGGCTGATTGGTTTAGTGTTTTCAGGCAAATGCGGGAAAGCAACTGTAGGTTCGATTTCTTCTACGTTATATGTGATAACTCTTTCGTAATTTGCGCCTTCGTCACTTGTATAGTAAACAGGTTCACGCATAGCACGACCTTTTAAATATTCTTTGGTGATTTCATCTGGCACAATAATTCCAGATTTAGCCCCAGCTTCAATTGCCATATTGCAAATTGTAAGTCTTCCGTCCATAGACATTTCTGAAATTGCGCTTCCTGAAATCTCTAGAGTTTTATATAACGCGCCATCAACTCCAATGTCGCCAATTAAGTGCAAAATTAAGTCTTTTCCTGAAACCCATTTGTTTAATTTGCCGTTAAATTCAACTTTAATTGTTGATGGCACCTTAAACCAAGTTTCACCAGATGCCATAGCACAGGCAAGGTCAGTTGAACCAACACCAGTTGAAAATGCGCCAAGTGCGCCATATGTGCAAGTGTGAGAATCAGCGCCAATGATTAAATCTCCTGCAACAACTACACCTTTTTCAGGAAGTAGTGCGTGTTCAATCCCCATTCTGCCAACTTCAAAATAATTTTTGATGTTATGTTTTTTTGAAAATTCACGAACAATTTTTGCTTGTTCTGCAGATTTTATATCTTTGTTTGGAACAAAATGGTCAGGAACAAA
>JAZNJP010000136.1:0-2634 GCA_045578125.1 Candidatus Gastranaerophilales bacterium
GCAAACACTTGTTGACTCAGGCGAAATCACAAAATCAACCTATGGCAGATTAAAACTTGATGAAAATAAAATGCGGGATATGATTCAAGGGATTAAAGATGTTGCAAATTTACCTGACCCAGTGGGTAAAATTTTACTTAAAAGAGAATTGGACGATGGCTTAACCCTCACTAAAATCAGCGCACCAATAGGTGTTATTGGTGTAATTTTTGAAGCAAGACCAGATGTTATTTCTCAAATTTCATCCCTTGCAATAAAAAGTGGAAATGCCGTAATTTTAAAAGGCGGAAAAGAAAGCAATAATACAAATACAACGATTTTTGAAATTATAAAATCAGCACTTAATTCACTTGATAATTTTAACTCAAACTGCGTAAGCCTAATCAAAAGCAGAGAAGATGTTAAAAAAATGCTTGAATATGATGAATACATTGACCTCATTATCCCAAGAGGTTCAAACGCACTTGTAAAATTCATTCAAAACAATACAAAAATTCCAGTGCTCGGCCACGCTGCTGGCATTTGTACAATTTTTGTTGATGAATTTGCAGATAAAGAACAGGCTGAAAATATCTGTGTTGACGCAAAAATTCAATACCCAACCGCGTGCAACGCAGTTGAGACAATTCTAGTTCATAAAAACTATCCATACATAAATGAACTCAAAGAAGCACTCGAAAAAGCAAGTGTTGAAATTATTGAAAATCCTGAAAATTATTCGACCGAATATGGCGAAAAGAAAGTGTCTTTACTTGAAGTAAATTCAATTATAGAAGCTATTGAACACATAAACAAATACGGCTCAGGTCATACTGATTCAATAATTACTAAAAATTCAGAAAATGCGAAAAAATTTATGGCAGCGGTTGATTCAGCTGGTGTTTATCATAATGTTTCAACCAGATTTGCTGATGGATTTAGATATGGTTTTGGCGCAGAAGTTGGCATTTCGACGAATAAAACTCACGCGAGAGGTCCTGTTGGGCTTGACGGGCTTACAATTTACAAATACTATCTTGAAGGCAATGGTCAAATTGTTGCAGATTACGCAAATGGAAGCAAAAAATTCAACCATAAAGACTTAAAAATTTAATCTATTTAATGATATGATTGTCTTATGCAGAGTTTTATCAAAAAATGTCTTACAGGAGTTTTTGCCTTTCTTGTAGTGTTTTTAACTCAAAACACAGCATCTGCTGCAATTAAAATTAAAGATGTTATTTTTGATAATTCAGATAATTTAATTCTTTTTGTCACATCAGGATATCTGCAAACAACACAAACACCAATTTCAAGCCTTGTTTCTCAAGGCGGGGTGCAACTTGTACCACAAAGTGCGTACAACCCAATTAAAAAGGGGGTTCTTACAGAACCATTGAGGGTTTACTTTGACATTGAGGGCGCTACTCTTTCTATGCCGAACAAGACTTGGAGTATTCCTTGGGGCAAAATTAACGAACTCAAAATTTCTCAATTTCAAAAAGCGCCAGATATTGTGAGAATAGTTTTAAATATACCGGAAGGCAAAAACCCAAACGACTATAATCTTATCACTTCGCATAACCAATTAATTCTGAAATATTCACAAGAAATTGCTCAAGCGCAAAACTATATAGATATTTATAAAAACGAAGAAAACAAAGGCTATATTGAAAATCTAAAGAAAATAACAGAATCAACTAAAAAAGAAGAAAGTCTTGAAACAAAAGAGGTTAAAAACAATGGTGCAATTGCTTCTGATTTTTATCTCGATTCAATAGGCAGAATTGAAAAAGGTTTAATCTTTAATGGCGCAGGGCAGGTAACAATTAAAAATATAATGAAACTTCAAGACCCGAACCGCTTGGTTGTTGACCTTGAAAACGCAAGAGTGAACCCAGATTTAATCTCTAAAAACTTTATTATTGAAGCACCGAAAGGTGGTTTTGGGGATATGATTTCAGGGCAAATTGGAGCAAAAGACATTTTGCGCGTTGGACAATTTGACCCAACCACTATAAGGATTGTAATTCAAGGTGCAGGAGCACTTGAGTATAGATTTGTCACATCATACGACATGCAAAAAATATTCCTTGGCAAAAGATGGGATATTACAAACTCGCAAATTTGTGATTATCTTGCTACTGTAACAGATATCAAAGCAAAAGAAATTGAGCATAGCGCAACAATTGATATAAATTTTTCAAATCCAATTGTATATAGCACATTTGAAGAAGGAGGTTTCTTTCATTTAGATATTGAAAATTCTTCTTCACCTGCGACTGAAATATTTCAAAAAATTAACTCTGTTGAAAGCTTGAAAACTTCTAAAATGATAAGAATAGCTTCAGATAAAACAAGATTTTCATTCCCATCAAAAGACAAAAAGGTTCTCGCGCAAATTACTCCAGACGGTAAGAATGTAAAAATAAACTTAAAACCAACAAAACTTATTGTAAAACTTGAAAAGAAAATTGAACAACCAAAACTTGTTATCCAAAGCTATAAAAGAGTTGTGCTTGACCCAGGGCACGGCGGGTCTGACACAGGTGCAATTAGAGAAAATAAGTACGAAAAAACAATCAACCAAGAAATTGCAGCACTTGTGCGCAAAAATCTTTTAAAAGAAAAAATCGAAGTTTTAATGACTCTGCC
>JAZNJP010000137.1:0-1594 GCA_045578125.1 Candidatus Gastranaerophilales bacterium
GATGAGTAACAATTAAATCGCAATCGTTTGTGATTGCTTGTTCAAGCACATCTTTTGTAAGCGACAAAGCAACAAGAACTTTGTTTGTGTAATCATGGTGCAGATTAATTTGCCAGCCTGAATTATCCCACTCTTCAGCAAGGTCAAGAGAAGCATATCCTTCAATTACTGAAATAATTTTTTCTGTTTTAATCATACAAAAGCTCCAAAATTTTATCTGCCGCCTGTTTTTTAGAAATATTTTCAAAATGCTTAATGTCTGTAGATTTTGAAATTATATATATTTCTGTATCATCTTTACCAAGGGATTTTTGCGCCTCATTTGCAATAATAAAATCGCATTTTTTAGCCTCTAATTTTGATTTAGCGCACTCAAGTAGATTTTCTGTCGCAAGACAAAAACCAATAACTTTTTGATTAGGCTTTTTATCTTGTGTGATACTTTTAAGTATATCAGGATTTTTAACTAACTCAAGCGTTAAGGTTTCATTTTTTTCTTTTGCTATTTTCTGGGCTTGCGGGTTGCTAACTCTATAATCAGCAACAGCGGCTGCCATAATTAAACAATCAGAATTTTCAAATTCTGTTTTTACCGTATCCAACATATCGCAAGCGCTCGACACCTCAACAACTTTATATGGCGCATTATGCACAAATGTTGAAACAAGTGTTACATCTGCACCAAGTTTGTGCGCAGATTCTGCAAGCGCTAGCCCCATCTTTCCACTTGAAGCATTAGAAATATAGCGAACAGGGTCGATATATTCTTTTGTACCACCTGCGGTAATTACAATTTTCTTACCTGCAAGCGGAAGGTTTTTATATAGGAATTCAAGCGTTTCGTTGTATATTTTAGAAGGCTCAGGCATTTTTCCTTTCCCTTCAACTCCGCAAGCCAAAAAACCATACTCTGGTTCAATTACGTATACTCCCGAGTTTTTAAGTTCGGCTATGTTTTCTTGAACAAATTCGTTTTCCCACATTCCGGTATTCATTGAAGGAACAATAACAAAAGGTTTTTTATGCCCAATATATGCACAAGACACGCTTGTTAAAAGATTATCAGCAACACCTGTCGCAATTTTTGAAATCGTGTTAGCGCTTGCTGGCGCTATTACAAAAACATCTGCCCAATCAACAAGAGAAATATGTTCAGTTGAACCTTTTTCTCTAAATTGGTCAAGATAGACAATGTTGCCAGAAAGTGTTTCGAGTGTTTTTTTACCTAAAAATTGAAGAGTGTTTTCTGTAATCAAAACTTTGACTTGGTTTCCCGCACGTTTAAATAATCTTATAAGCTCACAAGTCTTATAAGCTGCGATAGCGCCAGTTATGCCAATTAACACATTTCTCAATTTTTCTCGCTTTCATACACGGCTTGAAGTTCGCCAAATGCTTGTTCAACTGTTATGTTTTTTATTTGATATTTAAAAAGATGAGCATTTTTTATTTCTTCTTTAGCGACACTGAGCCTTTTTTGAACCGCTTCTTCAGATTCGGTATTCCTTCCTCTTAAACGCTCTTCAAGCTCTTCTTGAGAAGGCGGCATAATAAAAATTGGAACTGCATCAAGATTTTGCTTCATTATTTTTTT
>JAZNJP010000138.1:0-10413 GCA_045578125.1 Candidatus Gastranaerophilales bacterium
TAGAATACGTTAGGTTTTGCTTTGTTTTTAAATTTAGTGATTGAGCCTTGGAATAAGAGTTCAACTGTTCCAACAGAGCCGTTTCTGTGTTTTGCGATTAAAACTTCAGCTGTTCCTTTGTTTTCACTTTCATCTTTATTATAATACTCATCACGGTATATAAACATAACAATATCCGCGTCTTGCTCAATTGCGCCAGATTCACGAAGGTCGCTAAGCATTGGGCGTTTATCATTTCTTTGCTCAACCGCACGAGAAAGCTGAGAAAGAGCAATAATTGGAACATTTAATTCTCTTGCAAGAGCCTTCAAAGACCTTGAGATATTGGAAATTTGCTGAATTCTGTCACTTGATGATTTATCATCAATTAGCTGAAGGTAATCAATTAAAACAAGCCCTAAGTCAGGAGATTGCATTTTTAATCTTCTTAATTTCGCTCTAATTTCAGAAACTGTAACATTACCCGTATCATCAATATAAATTGGTGTTTCGTGAAGTGCATTTAAAATACCTGTAATTCTTTCCCACTCCTTTGGTTGAAGTTGCCCAGTTCTAATTCTTTGGGCGTCAATTTCAGCCTCTGCGCACATAATCCTTTGAACAAGTTGGCTTTTTGACATTTCAAGAGAAAATATCGCAACAGGAATTTTTGACCTTATCGCCACATTTTGAGCAATATTCAAGGCAAAGGCAGTTTTACCCATTGAAGGACGAGCCGCAAGAATAACAAGGTCTGATTTTTGAAAACCAGTTGTCATATTATCAAGCTCATAATATCCGCTTGGAACACCGGTGTATGAGCCACGATTATTAAAACGGTATTCAATTTGATCAATTACATCATAGAGCAAGTCAGTCAAAGGTTGCATTTCGTTTGATGTTCTGTTTTCCGCAATTTCAAAAACCAAACGTTCAGCATTTTCTAACGCTTCTTGTGTATCAGGAGACTCAAAAGTATGCTCAATAATCGAACTTCCTGCCTGAATTAATTTTCTTTTTGTATAATTGTCTCTAATTATATTTGCATAATATGAAATATTTGAAATGAGAACAGTGTCCATCATAAGGTCAGAAAGATACTCTCTGCCACCAGCTTTTTCAAGAAGCGAATTCGCACTTAAATATTCACCAACGGTTAAAATGTCAATTGGCTTGCCTTGGTTATACAAAGTCATAAAACATTCATATATGATTTGGTTCTGAGGCGAATAGAAATATTCCTTAGAAAGAAGCTCAACAATTTTGTTCATTGCATTTGAATCAACAAGAACAGCGCCCAAAACTGCTTTTTCAGCATCTAAATTCTGTGGTGGCACTCTCTTCAAAATAGCTTGGCTATTCGCTTCTTGCTTCAAAACAACCTCGTTAATATATTACCTGTAGTCAAAATCATTATATGCTGAAAGAGAAAAATTCACAAGAAATATAAAGAAAGATTAAATTATCTCGCCCAAAGTTTGAAGATAAGACATTTGATTGTTTGCTGTATCAGGACTTGTCAAAATCGAATAAACAGGTTTATTTGAGAAAATATGTTTTGCAGCCTGCATTACATCATCAGCCGTAATTTTATCTATAGCTTCAAAATAAGCATCAATTCTTTTAATTCCATATGGCAAGTCTGCATTCATTGCAAGAAGTTCTGTTTTGCTTGCTAAAAGCTCCATTTCAGCCATTAAATTCTGCTTAAGTGTTTTTTTGGCATTTGCAAGTTCTTCTTCACTTACTGGTGTAGTTAATAATTTTTGCACATGTTCATCAAAACCTTGAAGAGATTTTTGGAGGTTATCATAGCTTATTTCATTTTGCGCCTTATTATCTGTTGTAGTTTTAATAAACATAGATAAAATGCCGGTGTTACCAAAGCTTTGCACTTCGCTTGCAACTTGATATGCAAGCTGTTTTGTTTCTCTTAAATCAGAGAATAATCTTGAAGCAGGGCCACCACCTAAAATTGTATTTAGAAGTTCAAATTTAACATCATCCTCAATATTTCCTGTCATCTCAAAGGAATATGTTTTAAACACTTCTGCCTGATTGCGCTCTTCGGTTGCAAGGTAAACTTTCGATTCTTGAGTTGGTTTATAAATATCAACTAAATTATTTTGGCGAGTTTTAAAATCAAAGTCTGGCGTATGAACTGCATTTATAATATCATTTTCTAAATTAGGGTTTTTATTTATTGGTGCAGATACAGTAAATGTCGAGGAAGCGCTAGTGATTAGATTTTGCCAATGAGCACGAACATCATCTAACGTTAGAGTTTTTAACCCTTCAAGAATTGATTTTGATGTTGCAAAATATTCAGGGTAAAGTTGCGCAATTAAAGTGTTAGAAGCGCTGTTTGGTAAAGTGCTCAAATAATCTTCAATTTTTCTTTTTGCTTTGTCAAAAGCTTCTTGCGTGAAATTAGGCGAGTAGATAACCTCTTTAAAGAGATTTATCGTATCTACTGTGTCTTGTGCAAAGCAATTAGCATCTGCGGAAATTGAAATTCCATTTGCATCAAAAGAAAAATCAACACCTTTAAGTTCGGAAGCGTGAACAACATCGCCTCTTGACCTTTGAGATGAGCCATCGTTTAAAATTTGAGCAAGAACATAGTGAGCTGAAAGATTTTTTGGAACAGCTGAATATGAACTTAATTTCCATCTCATAAACGACATATCCGTATGCGAGTCAGAAATAGATAAAGAGGTGTTATCTCTAAGCTGATACTCATGCACAGAGTCTGTTGAGAATGATTTTTCAGAATTTAGTTTGCCCTTAAAAGAAATAGGATTTTTAGCATAAATGCTAGCGCCATAGTTTCTCATAATATCAAAGTTGGTTGTGCCCTGAGGGTGAGAAACACCAATTGCAACTTTGTTTAAATCAAGGTATTTATCAGCAACACGAACAATATCATCTGATGTTAAATTTTCAATAATATTTTTATAATCAGAAATTTTGTTATATGTGCCATTTAACATACCTTGCCCAATATACTCGCAAATTCCTTCAGATGTTTCAAAATCCAAAGAAAGAGCTTTTTTGAGTGCAACTTTTGCAATTTGCATTTCTTCATTTGTTGGTGGGTTAGCTTTTAAATCCTGAATAACCGAATAAAAACTATCCAAAACCTGCTGCTCTCTATCTCTAGGAGATTGCATTAAGCAAACAACGGCACTGGGGTCAGTTGGTTTCAAGCCCACTTTTTCAATCGTAAACGAAGCATCAGAGCCAAGTTCTCTTAATTTTGAAGACAATCTCGAGCGAGAACTTTTTAAAAGCACCAAAGAAAGCGCATTAAGAGCAATTTCATCTTTTAGATTATCTGGCGTTGGCCCTGCAAATGCAGCTATTGATAACGCATAGTTATCTTTATTTGAAATCATATCAACACGAGCAGGAACGCTGAGCGGTGTCAATGTTTCAACTTTTCTTTCTTCTGCTTGAACTTGAGGTTGCGCATTAAAGTTTTTTGCAATTTCATGAATTGCAACATCTGGCTCAACATCACCAACAACAACCGTTGTTAGGTTTTGAGGTTGATAATTTAGCGTATGGTATTTAACAACATCATCTCTATTTAAATTCGAAACTGTTTCAATTGAGCCTGCAACAAGGCTTTTTGAAGTCGTGTTTATATTAAAAAGTTTTTTAATAACAGCATTATATAAAGCATTAACACTATCGTCTTCAGTCATTGAGATTTCTTGCGTAACTGGTCCTTTTTCTTTTTCAATCATATCTGGCGAAAAAGTTGGATTATTTATCATATCTGCTTGCATTTCAACCGTTTTATTAAATTCACTATCGGTCATTAAGGCAGAAGAAATATAATAATCTGTTTGCGCAAAATTGGTTGAAGCATTTGTTTGAGCGCCCATTTTATTTATTTCGTTAAAGAAAGTGCCAGCAGGAATTTTAGAGCTTCCATTGAACAAACTATGCTCAATAAAATGGCTAATTCCACGAATGTCATCGGTTTCATTCATAGAACCAGAATTAACAAAAGTCTTTACAATTGTTGTGCCAGCTTTGGGTGCAATCACAACTTTTTGACCATTTGAGAGCATATAATAATGCAAAGTGTGTCCAAATGGGTCTTTTGTTTCAGATATTTTTTTATATTGTAATGGGATATTTGGCTTTACAAGCGGATTTGTTGCTGGATTTGCACTCAATGAAGTAATTTGAGAATCAGTTTGCATAGCACCTTGAGCAGTTTGAACACTACTTGAGGTAAAATTAATATTTTGTTTTTTATTAAAATTTATATTATTTATGCGCAACAAAATAAATTCCCATTTACTATGTTAATATAAAAAACAAAAATAAGAAAAAATTGCGCTTTTTATTGAACAGCATTTGCACCAGAGATAACTTCAGTTAATTCTTGAGTAATTTTAGCCTGACGCGCCTTATTGTAGTCAATTGTTAAAATTCTTATCATCTCTGAAGCATTATTTACGGCAGCACTCATCGCAGTCATTCTTGAAGCTAATTCTGATGCCGATGCCTCAAGTAACGCTTGATAAATAATATTTGTAAAATACATTGGGATAAGAGTTTTTAATATTTGGTCAGGATTTGGAACAAGTTCAACAAGAGGATGGAGCTCTTTTTTGTTAATATCTTCTTCTCTAAATTTTGTAACACGAGTTCCGCAACCACCAAGAGGCAAAATTGGCCAAGCTTCAACTTTATAAGTCATCATGTTCTTATAACGAGTTGTAATAAGTTCGAGTGAATCAATTTTATCTGTAACATAATCATTTGTAATGTCTTCAGCTAAAATCGAAGCAGAAGAAGCATTTAACTTATCTAAAATTGTTGTATAAGTTGATACAATTTCAAAATCTAAAGACTTTTTAAAACCATTGAGAGGCGCAAGTGCTTTCTGTCCAACTAAATAAACCTTAACTTTTTTACCTTCAGCAAGTGCTTGCTTGATTTTTTTTACCGTAAAGCGAACAATGTTTGAACTATACGCACCAGCTAAACCTTTATTCGATGAAATAACTAGAAATCCAACCGTGTCAACTTGTCTTTTTTTCAAAAGTTCAGGATAATTATCAATTTGTTTTTCTGTTTTAACTGAATCAAAATATGTATCAATATTTTCAAGCAAGACATTTATCATAGAATATAATTCAGAAGCAAAGGGGCGAGAGGCTTTTGTTGCAGCTTCGGCTTTTTTAACTTTAGCAGCAGCAACCATTTTCATAGCACGTGTAATTTTTTGCGTGTTTGAAATGCTTAAAATTCTCTCTTTTATGTTTCTAAGTGTCGCCATTTTTCCTCTTTACTAAATTTTGAAAATATTGTTTTTAAAATAATCGAGTTTTGATTTCAAAAATTCTTTATCAGCGTCTTCAAGCTTTGCGCCAGAGTTCAATTTTTCAATCAATTCTTTGCATTCAGCTTTGAAATAATCAAACCATTGTGCTTTAAACGTTTGAATATTTTTATTATCAACTTCGTCAAGGTAGCCTTCATTACCAGCAAACAAAATTGAAACTTGCTCAGCAACAGATAATGGCATATATTGAGGCTGAATTAAAATTTGAGTTAATTTTTCACCTTTCAAAAGTTGTGCTCTTGTTGCAGAATCCAAGTCAGATGCAAATTGAGCAAAAGCTGCAAGTTCTCTATATTGTGCAAGGTCAAGTCTTAATTGACCTGCAACTTGTTTTGTTGCTTTTGTTTGAGCAGCGCCACCTACACGAGAAACAGAAATACCAGCGTTAATCGCAGGTCTTTGACCTGAGTTAAACAAATTACTTTCTAAGAAAATTTGCCCGTCCGTAATTGAAATTACGTTTGTTGGAATATAGGCAGATACGTCTCCTGCTTGAGTTTCAATAATTGGGAGAGCCGTAATTGAACCACCGCCAAGTTCATCTGAAAGTTTGCACGCACGTTCTAATAATCTTGAGTGAAGATAGAAAACATCGCCTGGGTATGCTTCACGTCCTGGAGGTCTTTTAAGGAGCAAGCTCATTGCACGATATGCTTGTGCGTGTTTTGTGAGGTCATCGTAAACAATTAACACGTGGCGACCTTGTTCTAAGAATTCTTCAGCGATAGCACAACCTGCAAAAGGAGCGATGTATTGAAGAGGTGCGCTTTCATTTGCACTAACTGAAACAATTGTTGTATATTCCATTGCACCGTGCTCTTCTAAAACACGAGCAAGTTGAGCAACTGTCGATGTTTTTTGACCGATTGCAACATAAACACAAATAACATCTTGACCTTTTTGGTTGATGATTGTATCAATTGCAATTGCAGTTTTACCTGTTTGGCGGTCGCCAATGATTAATTCACGTTGACCTCTGCCAATAGGCGTTAAAGCATCAATTGCAGTAAGCCCTGTTTGAAGTGGCTCATGAACAGATTTTCTTGTAATAATCCCAGGAGCAACTCTTTCAATTGGACGAGTTGCATTTGTTTGAATATCGCCTTTGCCATCAATTGGCTTACCTGTCGGGTCAATAATTCTGCCAATCAAGCTATCGCCCACAGGAATTGAAGCAATTTTGCCAGTTGCTGTCACTTTGCAACCTTCTTTAATCTTTGTATAATCACCTAAAACAACAGCACCAACGTTATCTTCTTCAAGGTTAAGCGCAATACCTAATGTTCCCTCTCCATCATCAAATTCAACAAGTTCAGATGACATAACATTACTTAAACCAAAAATTCTTGCAATGCCGTCACCAATTTCAAGAACCTGCCCTGTTGTTTTTGTTTCAAGCGGGTTTTGATAGTTCTCAATTTTACTTTTAATAATTTCAGAAATTTCTGATGGATTGATTGTTGTCATTTTATTTTCCTTTATATTAATTGCTTTTTAAGGTTTTTAAGTTTAGATTTTGCGGTTAAATCAATAATTGTATCACCAATTTTTATGAGTAAACCAGAAATGATAGAAGAATCTAATTCATATTCAAGTTCAAAAGTTTTTGCAAATTTATTTTCTAATTTAGATTTCAAAACAACTTTTTGAGCTTCATCAAGTTCGATAATCGAAACAACATTCGCGCGCAATATGTTTCTTTTTTCATCTAAAATAGAATTTAGTTCATAAACTATTGCGCAAAAATGATTAAATTTTTTAGCATCAATAAGTTCCATAAAAAAGTTATAAGTATTTAGCGAAAAATCTTTAAACACTTGATAAATAACTTGTTTTTTGTCGTCTGCTGAAACAATTTTATTCGACATAAAATCAAGCAATTCAGGGGTTTGAACAAACGCAAGATGTGCCTCGTTTAAGTTGTCTAATAATTCGCTATCATGCAACTTATAAAGCGCAAGTGCGTATCTTTTTGCAAGTTTATGTTGTTTATTTAGTGTTGCTATGTTCATTTAATATTTATTCCATCTATTTCATTTATGGCAGAAGATATGATTTCTTTATGCATTTGAGGATTTTCTTCGAGCATTTTAACAAGTTTTTCTTCAGCTTTTTGAACCGCAGAATTTACAATTTCTGCTCTTGCCGTTTGGTTTAATCTATCTTTAAATCTCTCAACTGCCTTAGCTGAAGAATCGGAGAGTTTAATATCGATCTTTTCCAAATCAGACTCAAGTGCTATTTTGGTTTTTTCAATTGTGCCTTTAGCGTTATCGAATATTTTTCTAATATCAACATCCGCCATTTCATAGCCTCTTTTTGCTATGCTTAAATCAGCAATAGAGCGCTTTTTTTGAATATCAGAACTTACAATTTGATGTTTTACCTTGCCTACAACTCTTGTGTATTTTTTACTTACATCAAGCTTGTACCAAAGAAAAATTATAAGCCCGAAAAGCAAAATAAAGTTCACAATATTAGAATGAGCTATATAGTGAAATATATGGCTGTTAATTAAATTATTCCAAATTTGTATAATCTCTGCGCCCATTTTACTTTCCGCCTATAATTTTTTGAATTATTGAATTTGAGAGTTCATCTGCACTTTTATCAAATTCGTCTTGAAGTGATTTTTTTTCTTCCTGAAGAATATTTGTTAAATTTGCGGTTTGATTTTGGTAATACTCTTTCCGCTCTGCCACTTTTTGTTCTTTTTTTTCTTTTATTTCATTAACCGCAACAGATACATGTTCTCTTGATTTTAACCTTGCCTCTGCGAGTTTTTGTTCCTTTTGGGCATTTATACTTTTAGCTTCTTCGATGTTTTTATTTGTGATTTCAGTGTTGTCGTCTAAGTATTTTTTTCTTTGTGCAACAATGTCTGCTATGGGCTTATAAAGAATGATGTTCATAATCCACATAAACATAAGAAAACTCACAAGTGAAAATAAAAATGTTGCGTTAAATTCCATTTATTTATTAACCTATAAATCCTGAAAGTTTAAGAGCGATAATTAAAGCATAAATTGCACAAGCTTCAGCGAGCGCTGCACCAACAAGGAAGAAACCTACTGCTTTACCTGCAATTTCTGGTTGACGAGCAATTGATTCAAGCAAACCTTTTGTTGCAAAACCAATACCAAGACCAGCACCAATTGCACCAAAGCCGATTGCAATACCTGCACCTAATTGACCTAATTCTGAAACTGCCATAATTTAATTTCCTTTCATATTAATTTATTATTAACTTTATTTTAGTGTTCTTCTGAAACCGCAGAAGAGATGTAAACTGTTGTAAGCATTGTGAATACCAACGCTTGAACTGCTGCAACCAAAAGCTCAAACACCATAAAAGGAATTGGCAAAACAAATGCACATAAGCTAATAATTGCAGTTATTAATATCTCGCCCGCTAAAATGTTTCCGAAAAGACGGAGAGCAAGAGTTAGAGGACGAGTAAACATTTCTAAAAGTTCGACTAAGAATAGAATTATATCCACAAAGCTAAAGCCGTGAATAAAGAATTTGAATTTCTTTTTTGCGATACCACACGCCATATAATATATAAGAACAATAATGGCAAAAGCAGCAGTTAAGTTAATGTCATTCGTTGGGCTTGCAAGCTCGCCTTGCTTAAGGTGATAAAGCTTCCAAGGAAGTTGCCCGCACAAGTTGCCCACTAATATAAATAAAAACAAGGAAGCAAGAAGAGGAACGTGGCGTCTCCCATCTTTTCCTATCATAGTGTCTGTTAAATCCCAGAAAAAGCCTAAAATGCTTTCAAATAAAAATTGAATTTTGGTTGGAATAATAGACAATTTTCTTGTTCCAATAAAGGCAAAAACAATGATTACACCCATACAAAGCCACATTGTGAAAAGCGTATCTAAATTAACCTTTAAACCAAATATTTCAGCCGTTAAATGTTCCATTATATACCTTTATTTACTATGTTTATAATACAACATTTTGCAAAAAAATCTTTAGTCCGTTTGAAGTAGTTTTCAATTATCAGATTTCCGCAAAGTCCAAAAATGAAACAGATGGATAAAAAACTTTGAAGTAGTCAAGTATTTTTTAAGTAAAGTTAAGAATGTAAGAAAAATTTTACACATCTAAATATTTTGTGTTTTTCAAAAACGATTGTGTTATATATAGTTAAGTAAACAAAATAAATAATCTTTCGTATCAATAAAGGGGAGAAAAATGGCTGAGTATTTAAGCAAAGAAGAAATAAAACAATGGAGAAGTTCACTAGAAAAAATCACTCTTGAAGAATTTGCACAAAGACTCGGTAAAACGCTAAAAGAAGAAAAAGAAACTCGCGATATAGTTGATATGGTTATGCATAATCAATCAGTTGTTTCAAGAGTGAACTCAGCTTCTGCTAAGAAAAGAATTGAAGTTATTCACGAAGCTGCAAAAAAAGTTGAAAATAAAATCGATGAATTTGGTCTCGATTTAACTTTCAAAAAACCACTCACAGAACGTGAAAAAATTGTTTTAAATGTATTCATTCAAAATAAAGACAGTGTCGTTTATGCTAGAGATTTGGCTAAAACTCTAGATTTGCCAACTGACTACGTTTACAAGTATATTAAAAATCTCAGAACAAAGATTGAACAAAATATTCTTGAAAATGCTGACCGCGGTGGTTACAGGCTCGTCTTAAAATAGTAAATAACTAAAATATTTTGCCATATATTTCCCTGTACTGTATAATATAGTCATGCAGGCGGATAGTATGGATATTTATAAAAAAATTACGGAAGTTCTAAACGACGGAAATCCAGACAAAATAGAATTTTATAAAAATTTTGCAATAGATTTAAGTTCAATTAGCGCAAGTGTTTTTGCTGGGATTTATTTCCTTGATTTTATGTCTTTGCAACAAAAATCCCTATATATCAATTCCCGCCACACAGATACAGACTATACAACATATTTTAACGAAGATTTTATAAAAGAAACATTAACTATCGAAGCGCCTTATAGGCTCTCGAAAGGTAATTTAATATTCAAAAAAAGCCTGCTTGGATATGAAAATTACAACACCATACTAATTA
>JAZNJP010000139.1:0-2887 GCA_045578125.1 Candidatus Gastranaerophilales bacterium
ATTTCAACTACACGAGCCTCACGGACAACAGTTACGCGAACTTGTCCAGGATACTCCATTTCATCCTCGATACGTTTAACAATATCTCTTGCAAGTTTTGAACAAGCAACATCATCAAACATCTCGGGCTGCACTATCACCCTAACTTCACGCCCAGCCTGAACTGCAAAAGACTGCTTAATGCCCTCGAAGCTTGTCGCTATTTCTTCAAGCTGCTTGAGGCGTTTAATATAGATTTCTAACGTATCTCGTCTAGCACCTGGTCTTGCAGCAGATATAGCATCTGCAATTTTTACAACAGCAGCTTCAATAGTGTTGCAAGCAACATCATCATGGTGAGCTTCAATAGCATGAACTATTTCTTCTCTTTCACCGTGTTGACGAGCAAGTTCAACACCTAATTGAATGTGTGTTCCTTCTTGTGTTTGGTCAATTGCTTTTCCTATATCATGTAGCAAACCAGCTCTTTTGGCGATTTTTGCGTTAGCACCAAGTTCTGAGGCAAGCATACTCGCAATTTGAGCAACTTCAATAGAGTGCTTCAAAACATTTTGCCCATAACTTGTTCTATAATATAAGCGTCCAAGAGTTTTGGTAAGCTCTTTGTTAAGGTTCATAATTCCAAGGTCGAGTGCTGCGCGCTCGCCTTCTAGCATGATTTTCTTTTCAATTTCTTTTTTAGATTTATCATACATTTCTTCAATGCGAACAGGGTGAATTCTGCCATCAGCAACTAGTTTTTCAATTGTTAATCTTGCAATTTCGCGTCTTACTGGGTCAAAGCAAGATAAAACAACAGCTTCAGGTGTGTCATCAATAATTAAATCAACGCCAGATATTGTTTCAAGTGTACGAATGTTTCTCCCTTCGCGGCCAATGATTCTGCCTTTCATATCTTCAGCAGGCAAAGGAACAACCGAGACGGTCGTTTCAATAGCTTGTTCAACTGCGCATTTTTGCATGGTTTGAGCCAAAATTTCACGAGCCTTTTCTTCAGCTGTTTCTTTTATTTGTATTTCGCTTTCACGAATAATTTTATTTCTTTCTTGTGCTAAATCTTGTTGAAGTTGTTCTAAAAGCGCATGTTTTGCTTCTTCTCTGTTCATTCCAGAAATGCGTTCTAGCTCTGCAATTTGCTTTGTTAAAACTTCAGATAAATAATCTTCTTTTCCAAGCACTTCGTCCATTTTTTTATCAAGCGCATATTCTTTATCGCTCAAAGTTTGTGCCTGTTCTTCAATTTGATCCTCTCTTTTTGCAAGACGAGTTTCAATTTTGTTTATCTCTTGTCTTCTTTCTCTAATTTCTTCATCTAAGTCTTTATATTCTTGTTGAAGCCTTTCTTTTGCTTTAACGCTTGCTTCTTTTTCAAGAACTATTGAACGTTTTTCAAAATCAGCTTGCATTTCAGCTTCTTTTGCAAGTAAATGCTTGATTTTTTCTCTGTTTCGAACCCAGTTTGAAGTAAGAAAAATTGTCAAAATTGTTAATAATACAATAAGTACTATAATGTTTAAATCTAAATTTAATATTTCCATCTTTGTTAATCTTTATTAAACTATATATAAAATTCTACTATTCAAATTAAGCATATCATGCTTTTTAAAATATAGCAAAATATTAAAAATTATAGCTTGAATTTTTCTGCAAAATAAATTTAATTATATTTTTTCTTTGCACTTTTGCTCGAACGGAATTTATTTTTATCGTTTTTAGCATAAGTTCGCGCACTTCAAATAAATCCCTGAAATCAATATAAAGCGGTAAATCTGCCCTATATTTATACCCAGTCTTTTTATCTTCTATATAGTCTCCAAGCCCGAAATTTGTATTCGCAACAGGGACTATTCCCAAACTTTGCGCTCTAAAGAATTCTCTATCAAGTCCCGCATTTTCCTTTAATGAAAGATAAAGATGCGTATTTTCCTTTACGCATTCTTGTATTTTATATTTTTGAAATTTAAAAAGTTTGTCTATAGTTTTTTGATTTTTCTCTGTAATTTCAGAATCCACATAAATATTTAGTGCTCGAGTTTCAGACAATATTTTTGGAAATTTTGCTTGTTTTTCATCAAGTGAAGCCCAATATTCATAATTTTTCAAATAAAAATCGTGCTTATTTAAAAAGTTGCTTAAAGTTTTTGAAAAACAAATAATTTTACATCTTCTAATTCTATACCACCAAGCAAGTTTTTTTGTTCTTACACAATCGGCCATTGGGCAAAAAACGGGGTTTGCAGTTTTAATTAAATTGACTAATTTCGTATCAGGAATATCTCCCCAAAAAATCGTTGCTCTATATTTTTTTGAATTAAAAGGTGTTTCGAAAAATTCCTTTTCCCAAGATTTCAAAATTACTTTAATATCTATAATAAAATTTGCACGCAGAATATCTAAGAAAAAATCATGCCGATTTTTCAAAAACTCTGCCTCTGTAATAAGAAACAAAAGTCTATTGTTTTGCATATTGTCCTTAAAATTAAAAGTAGTTGATAAATTTGATATTATCAAATATTTTTAGCATGGGCAATCCTTGATAATAAAAAAACCGCCCCTTGCGAACAAAGAGCGGTTTTCAAATCAGACGTTAACTACTATCTTAATGAAATTTTTGTATGAGCGCCACGTTTAACCAAGTTGATTTTGTCTTCACGAGCTAACCAGCCTATTCCCATACCAGCGAATGCTTCATCTAAACTTAAGTCTTTTCTCATTTTAGTTGTTGTTACTTCGCCTCTTTCACTTAAATAGTTGTAAATTTGTCCTACTTTTTCAAT
Organism: Candidatus Gastranaerophilales bacterium; assembly: GCA_045578125.1. Lineage (GTDB taxonomy): Bacteria > Cyanobacteriota > Vampirovibrionia > Gastranaerophilales > Gastranaerophilaceae > RGIG1918. The sequence continues at coordinate 2,778 of JAZNJP010000139.1, forward strand.
AATTGTTTCTTGCATTGTTAATGTTTCCTTTCATACTAACTAATATTCATCTATAACTTTATTTTCTTTTGTTTTGCAATATAATAATAAAAAAAGAAGAATTAAAAGTA
>JAZNJP010000140.1:0-6430 GCA_045578125.1 Candidatus Gastranaerophilales bacterium
TTCTCTTTTCTTTGTTGAAATTTTTGGGGCAAATTTCCCTTGGCGTTCTTTAAAATTAGCCTCTTTTTTAATACTTATTGTTTTAATTTTTTCTCTATATTCAAGAGCTTCTTCAAGAAATCTTAGATAGCTTTCATATCTTAAAGTGCCAATTTTGTCTTTATTTTCAATAACCGCACAATTGGTTTCGCTCCTGTGTAAGCAATTTGAAAACTTGCAATTACCAGCATAAATATAAATATCATCAAAAAGTTTAACTAGTTCTTCTGGGGTCAAAAAATCAAAAGGCACTTGAGAAAACCCTGGAGTATCAACAATTTTCATATCGTCTTTTTCAATAATTTCAACGTGGCGAGTTGTGTGCATGCCTCTTTTTGTTTTGTCGCTCACAACATTTGTTTTTCTTAAATTTTCACCTGTTAAAACATTAATTAATGTCGATTTTCCAACGCCTGAAGCGCCAGCAAATGCCGTTAATTTTCCTTTTAAATATTTTCTAAGTGGCAAAATTCCTGTTTCTTCTTTAGCAGATGTGAAGAAAATATCGTAGCCAAGGTCAGAATAAAGCCTCATTATATCTTTTTCAAAACCAAGGTTTTCTTCTAAATCTTCTTTATTAAAACAAATTGCAGTTTGAACGCTATAATATTTAGCAAAAATTAAATAACGATTTAATTGAATTAAATCAAGTTCTGGCTCTTTAAGTGCAGAAACAATAAGGAGTGTATCAATGTTTGCAACGTGCGGTCTTTTAATTTGATTTTTTCTTTTGATAAGCGAGGTAATCGCTCCATTTTCAAACTCAACAAAATCACCCACCCAAACATCAATTTTTTGTTTTTTAATGTTTTCTCTGAGTTTGCATTCATAAACAGTGCCATTATTGTTCACATAATAAAAATCAGAATGTATTTTGAAAACCTGCCCTTGCATATTAATACACTTCTCTTGTGAGTACTTCAACCCGCTCTAGCGCATATGAATTATATTCTTCAAGTTGAGTATTTTTGCTTAAAAATGTTTCAAATGCTTCAAGTGCTTTTTTCTTCTCGTTTATTTGTTCATATAAAACACCAAGTCTATAATATGACATTGTAAATTCAGAGTTTATTTTAATTGAGTTTTCGTATTCCCTGATTGCAGATAAAACTTCGCCTGCATCTTCTTTGTTTTTGCCTTTAAAATAGTAAAGTTCAGCATTATCTGGGATTTTTTTAAGCCCAGCTTCAATAATTTCATCTGCTTTTTTATAATTTTTCAAATCATTTTGCTCAAATGCAGCATTTAAGATGTCGTCTGTTTGCTTTTGAACAACAACGTTCAATAATGTTCTCGCGGGGGTATTTTTTGAATCAATTTTTAAAGATTTTTGAAGATAGATACGAGTATTGTCTAAGTCATTTTTGTCATAATAAGCCATCGCCAGAGCATATGTAGTATTGAAATTATTATTGTTTATCTCAAGAGCTTTTTTGTAGTTTTCAATTGCAAGCTTGTTGTCACCCGCCATTTTCATACAATTTGCCATAGCAAAGTAAATGTCATCAGTTTTTGGAGTAATTTGATTATATGTATCAAACGCTTTTCTGTATTGTTTTTCATTAATATACACAAGAGCTTGTGCTGTTTTTTTATCAATCAAGCTCTTATTTGCAAGTGCATAGAATTCAACAACTTTTTTATCAGTTGGATATAGAGAATAAGCTTTTTCTATAAAACCTTCCGCAATATCATCTTTTCCTTGAAGAGCATAGAAATTATACATCTTCACAAGAACTTGTTTGCTTTTTTGGTTTACAGAGTATGCAAGCAAATAATATTTCTCAGCTTCTTCCATTTGTTTCAAAATTAAAAGCTCGTCTGCAAAATTTGCAATAAATTCAGCACTCGGGCGGAAATTATTGTTTAAAGGGTAAAAGGCATGCATAATCTGCAATGGTTCTTTTTTATCTTTTAAAATTTGATATATTCCATATTTTGCCTCGAGCGAATTAGGATAGAACAAAAGAATAGATTGATATTCTTTCATTGCTTCCTTTTTTCTGTTCAATTTCACAAGGCACTTCGCCTTCCCTGCACGAATTTGTTGCTCGTAAATATCATTATCCAAAATTGAATCATATATTTCAATTGCACGTTCAGATTGACCAATATTATGCAAGAAATTAGCCAAAATGTACCTTAGAAAAACATCGTCTGGTTTAATTTCAAGGGCTTTAGAATATAGCGAATAAGTTTTCGCATTCTCGCCAATTAAAGCGTAGGCTGTGCCTAAAATTTCATAATAATTTTGGTTTTCATCTCCGCGCGCAATTTTGTCTTCAAAAATAGAAATGATTGTTTTAATTATATTTGAATCTTGTGTGCCTTCAAGCGCTAACCTATATTGCTCGCAAGCTTTCGCTTGCTCGCCTCTAAAATCATAAAAAAGTGCAAATTTTAAATTTAAAAAATTATTTTTATCATTCAAAGAAAGTGATTTTACATACGCTTCTTCAGCTAGTTTATATTCTTTAATCGCAAAATTCACATCTCCTAAAATTTCAAAGTATTTAAAATTATCATATTGCGCTTCGCTAATTTTAGATAAAACATATTTTGCGGGGTAATTATTGTTTTGTTTATTTAATGCCCAAGCCAAATTTAATTTTGCTTCATCTGTGTCAAAAATTATATCAGATTTATTCAAGATTTCTTCTAGCTTTTTCTCGTTTTTTATATATTCGCGAGTATCCGCTTTCATAAAAGATAGTGCGCCCATAATACTTTTTAAGGCATTATCATAATCATTAACTCTTTTATAATATGAGTAGTTTTTTAAATATAGTTTCTTGCAATCGTTTCTATGTTTCACAAGTTGAGCATTATCTTCAGCTTTTTGATAACCCTCTTGCGCCACTTGAAGTTTTGCATCATAGCTAGTTTCAGCAAAGGCAATATTTGTAAAAACAAAAAACAATAATACAAATAGTGTTTTATAAATCTTACTCAACATAGCTTAATTATATATGAAAAATCAAAATAAAAAAAGCAGGGAATTAATCCCTGCTTTTGTCATCATTGTTAGTTTATTCAACTACTCTAATTAGTTCTTCAGATTCTTCACCTTCGCCATCGAATGTAATTGCTGCTGCTGCCGCTACCATTCCAACTGTTGGGTCTGTGATTGAGTTTGTGATTGGTTCAGGCAAACCGTGAATTTCAGTTGGTCTTGGGATTTTAATGATATCGATGTCATTTGAAGTTACATCTGGTGTTACACCTGGGTTTGGATTTGGATCTGGAAGAATTGGTGCTGGAGGCACATCGTCAAATCCATTTATTTTTGTATAAACTAATAAGAATTTTTCGTTTCCTGTTTGTCCTGCTAAATCAATGAAATGTTTAGCGTGAGCATCTGCACCTTCGTATGTTGTTGGCAAATAGCTTGCTGTATAGAAGCCTACATAGTTGCCGTTTTCATCAATTGAGTATGCAGTTTTGTCCAAGTTGAAGCCACCAAAGTCTTTAACTTCAATGTATGCTCTGCCTTCTGCATTGCCGCCAGGTTGTGTTTCTGGGTTAGTATTTGCTGCTGGTTGGTCAAGACCTGCAATGTCGTCAGCCGTAAGAGTTGTTGCTGCTGCGATGAATTTATCATTTGCATCAAGATTTAATTTATTTGAAACAATTCTTGAGATAGAAAGAACATTGTCTTTAGAATCAAGTGTTACAACTTTACCGCCGATATTAACGCCAGCGTTGCGGTTTGCAACATTTGATAATTGAAGGTTAACATCATTGTTGAAGTTTTTAGTTGCAAGCGCTTCAGCATCAGTTTTGCCTTCGCCAACACCAGCATAAGCTAGGAATGCACCGTTGTTAGCATTGATATCACCTTTAATATCGCCAGCTTCAGTGATAATTGTATTAGCTTTAGAGTTCATAGAACCGTTGTTCATTGTAACTGATTTTGCACCGCGCACCTTAACAACGCCATTTACTGCTGTTAAATTTGCATTGTTTAAAGTTAGGTCTTTTGTTGCATTAAGTTTAATATTTGCTTTTTCAGAGTTTAGTGCAAGTGAATTTGTATGTTTAATTGCTTCAAGTGGTTCTTGAGTAAATTCGATGTCACTTGCATCACCTTTTGTTGTGATTGCAACATTTTGAGCGCTCATTTCAGCAGTTGAATCCATTGAAATGCCTGTGCGATCTGCTGCATTTTTGCCAACAAAAGCGTTTTTAATATTAACCGCAATATTGTTTGCTGCATTTAATTTAGAATCAAAGAAGTGGAAACCTTCGTTTTGAGATGTTATGTTGATATCTGATTTTGTTGTTACATTTGAATTGTTAATTACATCAACATCTTTTGTTGCAACCAAAGTAAGTTTATCTTGATTATCCGCTTCAGCTGCCCAAGTGCCAGTACCTGCTTCTGTAACAACTGCTTTTTTCATTGTTGCTTTATCAAGAGTTAATTTACCTCTAACATCAATTGTTACGCCTTCACCAGCTGCTGCGTTTCTTTTTTCAAAAGTTGAGTGTTCATCTTTAACCGTTACATTGTTTTCAGCTTCTGTTGCTGTGTCATATAAAGATAAGTTATTGTAGCTTAAGTTTGTGTTTTGAATTAATGTATCTGCTGCGTGCAAGCTGATATCTTTTCCAGCATACATGATTGAACGATTACCGTTAACACCATTTGCATCTCTATATACATTGAGTTTTTTAGCTGCTTTAACTTTGATGTTACCCATTGCAGCATCAACTAAGGTGTTGCCGATATTTACATCATTTCCTGATTCAATTGTAATATCTTTTGCAATGTTTGCTTGTGGATTAGAAGCAATTAAATTAGAATTAGTAACATTTGAGTTGAGTGCAGATTTAACTCTGATATTACCTCTTGAGAATAAATTTGAAGTGTTGATATCAGTATTACCATAAACTGAGTGAATTTGAATGTCACCTGGTTTTTGAGTTCTGCCGATTGCAGCATCATCTTTAGTTGAATATGCTGTTTGAAGAGTTGATTTTTCAATTAATACATTACCGCCACCGATGATGTTAATTTCGCCACCTTTTTGATTGTCTGTATTAACATTTGGATTTAATTCTTCATGAGTGTTGTATGTTCTTAAAAGTGAGTTTTTGATTTTTACGTGGTTGTTACCTGTAATATCAATATCACCTGTTGCATTATTTAATAATTTATTACCAATAAGAGATGAATTTTGAACTAAAATATTTGAACCTTCAGAACCAGCTGGTGTTTCCATTGTTTTGTCATAAGTAACACCACGGTTTTTGATTAAAATGTTACCAGATTCAATATATGTGTTGTCTGTTGGGTTTGTGCTGCCAATTGTAATATTATAATCAACACCATCTAAACCTTTAGCAACAGAGAAATCTTCGTTATAAACATAGCCATTTAATTTATAGCTAGCATCAACGCCAGAACCTGTTGCAAGTTTTACGTTGCTGAATGATTGATTATAGTCAAGTGGTTTATTTGCTAAGTCTGAAGAGAAGTTATAGTCAATGTTTGTAATGATTTCTGAACCATTAACAACTTCAATATCTTTTGCTGCGATGATTGCAGTTTTATCAATATTGAATTTAGCGTTGTCTAATTTAATTAATGCACCAATTTTATCATCTGTGCTAGAGAATTTAATGTTGATATCTGGACCGAAGTAATTTTTAAGATTATTTTGGTATGTGCTTAATTGAGATGATGTTAAATCTCCAAGATTTTTAAGGTTTTCAGGTTTAAATGTTGTTGCAGTGAATGCATTTAAATTAACATTTGAACCTTCGCCAAACAAAATACCATTTGGGTTAATTAAAAATACTTTACCAGTACCTGCGTAATCTTTTGCAAGATCAGATGATGTTTGTTTCAAGGTACCATAAATTTGAGATGGGTCTTTACCTAAAACATTATGAATAAATGTTTGAGACCAGTTTGTAAAAATATGATTAACCGCTTTATCTGAACCTAAGTTAAAAGAATTCCAATCACTTTGAACAACACCATTTTTAACTGGGTTAGCCTTAATATCTAATCCTTCAATAGTGTTTGAGACTGTACCACCTGTGATTTTGTTCAATTCTGGAACAACTCCTTCAAGTGCAGCAAACGTTGGAAGTTGGCATGACATGAAGGCGGTGATTAAAAATAGTCCAAAAATCTTTTTTTTCATTGTTTTCCCCTTCTTTATTTCTTCTAATATAATTTGCGTGAGATTAATTCTACACTAAAAAAACAGGTGAAGTCATTTTTTTGCCATAGAAAAACAAAAAAAGTTACAAAGTTTAACATTTTATTACAGGGCTTGCTTATTTAGCATGTGTATTTTATATTTATAGTAAGAAAAACTATTCCAGAAGGGAGAAGGAATTGAGAAATACGCGTTTTAGATTATTATTATGCGCACTC
>JAZNJP010000141.1:0-14589 GCA_045578125.1 Candidatus Gastranaerophilales bacterium
AATTTATGATGTTGCGGTTGATTTGAGGAAAGATTCAGCAACTTTTGGTAAGTGGTATGGTTTAAATTTAAGTGCTGAAAACAAAAAACAATTTTTTATTCCACGAGGTTTTGCACATGGTTTTGTGGTTTTATCTGACGAAGCTGAAGTGTGTTATAAAGTTAGCGGAGAATATGCGCCAAACGCAAATTGTGGCGTTTTGTGGAATGATAAAGAAATTGGAGTTGATTGGGGTGAAGTTGAGCCAATATTATCTGAGCAGGATAAAAAATGGTTAACCCTTTCTGAGCTTAAGGAGCAATTATGAAATTATTAGTTACAGGCGGTGCTGGTTTTATTGGAAGTTGTTTTGTGCGCCACGTGCTTCAAAAACACCCAGATTACAAAATCATAAATTTAGATGCACTTACATATTGTGGTAATTTAGATAATTTGAGCGATTTGAAAGATAACCCAAATCACACTTTTGTACACGGCAATATTTGCGATAGAAAACTTGCTGAGGAATTAATTAGCAATGTTGATTGTGTTGTGAATTTTGCAGCAGAATCTCATGTTGATAATTCAATCAAGCATCCTGAAATTTTTGTTGAAACTAATGTTCAGGGCACGCTAAATCTTCTTCAAGTTTCAAAAGAATTAGGGGTTGATAGATTTTTACAAGTTTCAACTGATGAAGTTTATGGAACTTTAGGTAAAACTGGTTATTTCTATGAAACAACACCACTTGCTCCTAATTCCCCATATTCTGCTTCTAAAGCAAGTGCCGATATGCTTGTTCGAGCATATTATGAAACATATAAAATGCCTGTTTTAAACACTCGTTGTTCAAATAACTATGGTCCATATCAATACCCTGAAAAATTAATACCATTCTTTATTTCTCAACTTTTAAAAGGAGAAAAAGTTCCAGTTTATGGCGACGGGTTAAATGTTCGCGATTGGTTATATGTTTATGACCATTGCGAGGCAATTGATGTTGTGCTTCATAAAGGTAAAGTTGGCGAAGTTTATAATATTGGTGGGCATAACGAAAAGACCAACCTTGAAATTACCCATTTGATTTTAGAGGCTATGGGCCGTGATGAGAGCTCGATTAAATATGTTGAAGATAGGCTAGGACACGATAGGCGTTATGCTATATCAAACGATAAAATTACTTCTGAATTAGGCTGGAAACCTTCAATCACTTTTGAAGAAGGAATAAAACTTACTATCGATTGGTATTTGAATAATCAAGACTGGATTAAATCTATTGAAGATAAAAAAATGCAATTAGCAAAGTAGGGAGAATATATGAAAGGTATAGTTCTTGCAGGCGGTGCTGGTACGAGGTTGTATCCGTCAACACAAGTGGTTTCAAAGCAACTTTTGCCAATTTATGACAAACCTATGATTTATTATCCATTATCAACTTTGATGCTTGCTGGAATTAATGAAATTTTGGTAATTTCAACTCCTGAAGATTTACCTTTGTTCCAAAAAATGTTGGGCGACGGTGCTAAATATGGTATTAAACTTCAATATAAAGTTCAGCCATCTCCTGATGGTCTTGCACAAGCATTTGTTTTGGGCGAAGAATTTATTGGTGATGATTCTTGTGCGCTAGTTTTGGGTGACAACATTTTTTATGGACATAATTTCTCAGGGATGCTCCAAGCTGCAAAAAATAGGGTTGAAAACCAAGGTGGTGCAACAATTTTTGGATATAAAGTTAGCGACCCTCAAAGATTTGGTGTTGCCGAAATTGATGAAAATAACAAAGTTATTTCTATTGAAGAAAAACCTAAAGTTCCAAAATCTGATTATGCTGTTGTTGGTTTATATTTCTACGACAAAAATGTTGTAAAATACGCTAAATCTCTAAAACCTTCTGCTCGTGGAGAATATGAAATTACAGATTTAAACAATATTTATTTAAATAATGGTAATCTTACTCTTGAAAAGCTAGGTCGCGGTTTTGCATGGCTTGACACAGGAACTCATTCTTCGCTTTTGAAGGCTGGTATGTATGTTCAGACTATTGAAGAAAATCAAGGTGTGAAAATTGCCTGCCTTGAAGAAATTGCATACAAAATGAAGTTTGCTGATGCTAAGACGTTATTAAGCTATATTAAAAAATATAAAGACAATGAATATTATTCATATGTGAGAAAAATTTTAAGATAAACTTTTGTAAAAATTTATATTTCAATTGGCTAAAAATATAATTTTTTATGAGAGAATTTAGTTGTAATTTAAGGTTTACAACAAGAGTGAATACAGGTTCTCAAAACACAATCGCAGTTGTTCTTGCAGCAGGAAAAGGAACTAGAATGAAGTCCTCGACCCCAAAGGTTCTTCATGAAATTTTTAACATTCCGCTTCTTGGTTGGGTTTTGAAATCTTTAGGCGACATACCTTCCGTTATAGTTACTGGTTCTGGAAGAGAACAAGTTGAAGCTTATCTTGATGGAAAAAATGTTAAAACTGCATATCAAGCAGAGCAACTTGGAACGGGTCACGCATTATCTTGTGCGATGTGTGAAATTCCAGAAGATTTCAGTGGAAATATTCTCGTTTTGTGTGGCGATACACCATTAATTACAAATGAAACCTTATCAAGTTTTATCAAATATCATAATAGAGAAGAATCTCCGCTTTCGGTTATGACATCTATTCTTGAAAATCCTCAAGGTTATGGAAGAATTGTTCGCGATAGCTTTGGTTGCATTAAAGGAATAGTTGAACAAAAAGATTGCTCACTCGAAGAAGCTGAAATTAATGAAATTAACACTGGCGTTTATCTTTTGAATTATAAATTGATTGCGCCTTTGTTGTCAGAAATCAAAAATAATAACAATCAAGGCGAATACTATTTGACTGACATTATTTCGCTTGCAGTTAAACATAAGCTTAAACCTTGTGCATATTGTATTAAAAACTTTGAAGAAGTTTTTGGGGTTAATTCAAAGCAAGACTTGGCGGCAGCGTTTAAAATTATGAATTCTCGCCACATTGAATATTTGATGACAAAAGGCGTTACTATTGTTGACCCAGCTAATACTTATATTTCGCCAGAAACAGAAATTGAAGCAGACACAATTGTTTTACCTTCTTGCTATATAGAAAATAAAAATTATATTGCAAGTGGTTGTAAGATTGGACCAATGGCTCATTTGAGGGGTAATTGCAAGATTGGCGAAGGTTGTAAAATTGGTAACTTTGTTGAACTTAAAAACGCAACAGTTGAGGCTCATACAAATATTGCACATTTAACTTATGTTGGAGACGCAGAAATTGGTTCGAACGTAAATATTGGCGCGGGAACAATTTTTGCAAATTATAATTCAGTTACAAAAGAAAAGAAAAAATCAATTTTAGCAAATGGCGTTTCAGTTGGTTCAAATTCTGTACTTGTGGCACCAGTTGAGCTTGGTGAAAATGCTTTCGTTGCTGCGGGAACAGTTGTTACAAAAAATGCTGATAAAAATTCTCTTGTTATTACAAGAGCACCACAAAAAGAGATTAAAGATTGGATAAGGAGCAAGAAATGAAGTTAGAAACAGACACTTTGTTTAAAAGAGAACGTGAAATTTTGCCAACTCACGACATTAAGATTTTCTCAGGTCGCTCAAATGGCAAATTAACGCAAGAGATTGCTGAATATCTGGGCACTCATGTTGCTCCTCTGGTGATAAAAAATTTCTCAGATGGTGAAGTTTATGTTCAAATTGAAGAGTCTGTTCGTGGTGATGATGTTTTTATTGTTCAGCCAATATGTAAACCTGTTAATGAAAACTTAGTTGAGCTTCTTATTATAATTGACGCATTCAAAAGAGCGAGTGCAAAATCAATTACAGCAGTTATTCCATATTATGGTTACGCTCGTCAAGATAGAAAAACATCTGGTAGGGAAGCAATTACGGCAAAACTTGTTGCAGATTTATTAACTACTGCTGGCGCTAACAGAGTTCTTGCACTTGACCTTCACACAGGGCAAATTCAAGGTTTCTTTAACATTCTTGTTGACCACATTTATGCAACTCCTGTTATTGTAAATTACATCAAAAAACTTGGTTTAAATATGGATAATGTTGTTGCAGTAAGCCCTGATACTGGCGGTGTTCAAAGAACAAGAGTTTTTGCAAAACAACTCGATATTCCTCTTGCAATCATTGATAAACGTCGTGATAAGCATAACGAAGCAATTGCAGCACATGTAATTGGTGATATTCAAGATAAAACTTGCGTTATGTTTGATGATATGATTGACACTGCAGGCACAATTTGTGAAGCATCAAAACTTCTTATGCAAAAAGGTGCTAAAGAAGTTTATGTTTGCGCTACTCACCCAGTATTTTCTGGCCCTGCTCTTAAGAGATTAGATGAAGCGCCAATTAAGGAAGTTATTGTTACAAACACTATTCCACTTTCTAATGATTTTGTGCCAACAAAAATCACTCAATTGAGCATTGCGCCACTTTTAGGTGAGGCAATTTCAAGAATACACGATGACCAAAGTGTTTCTTCATTGTTTGGTTTTGAAAAAGAATACAAATCATAGTTAATTTTTAATTACAAAGAATTGCGCTTATCTGGTTTGGTAGGCGCAATTTTTTAAATATATCCTTTTGTTGATAGCTTTTTGGTGGTTTATTTCCCCCTTTTTTCTTATCATTAAAGAAATGTTACAATATTGCGAAAAATCGCATTATTCTTGATTTTGTAGTAAAATATTTTTGTTAGAGTTAATTGGGAAATCAAGATGGCAGATAATTTTGATAATAAGCTAGATGAATTTAAATCAAGGATTGATAATCTTTTTGATTCTTCGGCTCATCAAGTGAGTGATAGGGACGGTCTTTCCGTTTTAGATGTTCAAAAAATTGTTTCTGAGCAGTTCAGATTAATTGAAGGAAGACTTCTTTCTTTTCAGAATACACTTCAAACTATGGCGGAAGCTTCTGATAATGAAAAACTAGTTCTTGATACTGCAAGAATTTCTTCTGATTTAAACACGGTTTATGCCAAAATTACTTCCCAAGATGCTTCATTGCAAAACATTGCTAAATTGATTTCTTCAATTGATACCACTGTTGATAGTGATAAAATTTCAAGAATTATGAACGAAATGGCGAATTTCTATCGCGGTTTTGATGCAATCACTTCTACAATTAACACAAATTTTGGCGAGTTTATTAACCAATTCAGACAATATAGTTCCAAAGAAGAATTTAAACAACTTTCTTTGGATATTGACGCAATTAACAATAACACTGCTTCAATAATTTCTGCTCTTTCAATTATTGATAACAAATATCAAAATTTACACACAATTATAAACACGCTTGCTGAAAACGAATCTAAATATCTTGGTGGGCTTGAGTGGCTAACAAACATTTCAAAGCAAATTAAAGAAATGTCTGATAATATTCAATCGCTTCCACAAAACCGCTCAGTTCTTGATTTTGCCAATTCTTTAAATGATTTATCTGTTAAAATTGATAATAATTTCGGTGCTCTAAATAGTGCAGATGATGAATTTAAGCAAAAATTTCAAGAGGCAGTTAATCTTTTGGATTCTAAGCTTGTTCAAATTCTCAATACGGATCAATACGAAGGCATTGAGCAAAAATTTGCACAAATGAATAATTTTATCTCAAACACAATAACTGAGTTTATTGATATCGTTGTTGATAGATTAAATGTTGCAGGAAAAGTTGATGAGATGACCGATACCCTATCTTCTCAAATTGCAATAATTAACTCTAACCTTGAAAGAAAATCAAACAGCGAAGAAATCAGCACTTTGACTGATAAAATTTCAACTTTGGCTGAAATTTTTAAGAATAATATTGACACGAAATTCCAAGAAATTGATAAATTTGAAGGTTTAAAATCTGACATTGTTCTTAATCTTCAAGAGGTTGCAACATTAATCGTACAAAGACTTTCGGATGATAAAAATCATAATATCTTGAAAGACTTAATTCATGAAAAACATTCCGATATTTCAACCAGAATGAACTCAATTGTGACAATTGAGCAAATTAAAAAAGAAACTGTTGCAATCATCAATGAACTAAAAACTGATATTTATGCAAAACTTTTAACTCTTGATGATACTGATTTAATTAAGCAACAAATGTCGTTTTTGCTTACAACTCTTAATCGCGCAATTGAAGAGAAATTTGATTTTATCAACACCGCTCTTAACCAATCATTTGATTTGAAATTTACAAATTTCGAAGGCATTCTATCTGATAAAATCGATACAAAATTATCTTCTTTAAGTGTTGATTTGGTTAAAAACATAGAAACTAATGTTTCAGTTATGAATATGGATTTAACATCAAATCTAGATTCTAGAATCGTTGCTTTATCTGATAATTTTTCAGATAGTCTGCAAACTTCATCACTTACAACAACTGGCAATATAACCAACCGAATTAATGATTTATCAACTCAAATTATGCAAAATGTGGCTGAGAATGTTCAAAATTCGGCTGATCAGATTGCAGCTAAAATCGATGAAAAAAGCTCTCAAAATATGCAAAATATCATCAATGATTTGTCTGATAAATTACAAACAAGCGTTAATTATTTGAATGAAAGTATTTCAGATAAAGTTATTTCATCTTGCACCGAGAATGCGAATTCAAATAAAGCGGATTTACTTATAAACATTGGCAATATGGAACAATCCGTTTCTAATTTGCAAAATAATATTTATGGGCTTGAAGAAAATATTAAAAATACATTTAACCAAAATTCTCAAGAATTAAGTGCTGTGTTTGGCAAACTTCAAGGCGAACTTTCTGGCATTCAAAATATTATTAGTTCTTTAGATGATTCTGAGTTTAGACAAAAACTTGATGAAGATTATAAACAACTTTCTGTAACTATTTCTGCAATGCAACCATATTTGGAAGCTATCTATAATTTTGATGAAAAAATGGGGCGCACTGAACATACACTTACCAAGCTTACTGATGAAGGCTTTGTTCGTCTTCAAAATGAGTTGAGAAATAATGTTAATGAGCTTGAATATAACTTTACACAAGTTTTAAACACAAATGTTTCTTCTGTTTCAAACGTTGTAAAAGATGATATTGCTGGGCTTGTTGAAAAGGTTGAAATATTTACGAGCACCCTCTCTGGTGTTAATAATGATACAGTTGCTTCTATTAAAGAACTTGTTGACACTGCTATTTCAAATATTGAAAATCTTAGAATTGGAAGCAAGGTTCAAGAACTTGCGTTCACTATTGAAGAAAATTTTGCAACAGTTAAAGCTGCTTTTGATAAAGTTAATGAGCATTTAGCTAATATCGATGAAAATTCAAATGTTGATACAATCAAAAGAATAAACAATGCAATTCCTGCTATTGCTGAAAAAATTGATGTTGTGCGCTCTATTTTGTCTAATGAAAATACGCAAAATACGCAAAATCTCAAAAAGGTTCTTGAAGAGTTTGTAACAAAACATGAAGACTATTTTGCTGATATTAAAACAGATTTTGAAAAAGCAAATACAAAAGTTCTTGATGAATTCAATGCTCATATTTTAGATTTAAAAGAAGCTGTTACAAATTTAATCACAATTACTAGAGAAGATTTTGCAAATTTAAATACAACTTCTATAGATGCTATTCAAACTCAAATTGGTGAAATTAAAGAGTCTATTAATCATTTGATTGACCAAACTCGCGATGAAGTTGCCTATAAAGCTGTTGAAATGATTGAGCACAATGGCAAAGTTATTAGTGACCTTACTTGTGAAATTGTAGAAAATAAAAATGCTGTTGAGCAATTTAGGGATAATGTTGCTCAGATTCCTGATCAAGTTGCATCAATTATGGCTCAAAGCCAAAATGAAATTCTCTCTGATTTCAACAAGGTTATGTTTGAAATCAATGAAAAGGGCAGAATTATTGATGAAGATTTGTCTAGTAAAATTTCTGACATTAATGAAGCAATTGCTCAAATTACTGATGAAAAACTTGAAACTTTGGCTTCAAAATTGGAAGGCAAACAGCTTTATGTTGTTGAAAGATTAAATTCTCTAAGTTCAGCAATTGAAGACAAACTTGGCGATATCTCTGCTGAAAATATTTCTTCTATTGATGAAAAATTTGAAAGTCTTTCTGAGAAATCTAATGATTTAAATGTTAAATTGGAAAGACTAAACACTAATGTTTCTGATATTAAAACATATTTATTGAATGAAATTTCAAAAATTATTGCATCAAGTTCTGATAAAATTTCAGCAGATGAGCTTGAAGATATTTTAAAAACTAATAATGAAGGCTCTCAAGAAGTTAGTATGCTTGCTAACAATTTGTTAGATAAGTTAACTGAACTTCAAAATTTTAGCTCAGATATTGCAAATGAAGACAGAAGAAATTATTTTGAGATTTCTGAACAATTGAAATCGATTTCTGATTCTGTTTCAGGGGTGCAAGGTGATGATTTAAATGAAAAAATTGATGAAATATCTGCAAAATTAAATGACGTACTTATTTTTGCAAATGATTTGTCTGGCAAATCTGATGCTTCTGAAATTGTTGATAATTTGGCAGATGTTAAAAGAAACATACTTGAGCGTATTCAAGATGAAATTTCTTCAATCAATATTGATGATTTAAAAGCAGAAATTTCAGAGCTCCAAAATTCTGTTAAAAATCTATCTAATTCTTTAGCAAACAAAGACCCTGAAGCTGTTTTGAATGAAGAGATTTTTGGCAAGATTGAAGATACAATTTCACAAACTCATGATAGTTCAAATGAAAGTTTGGCTGAGTTAAGCTCGAAAGTTCAAGAATATATTGATGAAGCAAATTATGTTGCTAAAGCTAATTCTGAAGCAGTATCTCAGAAATTGGATAATTTTGCAAATGAAATTGAAAACTTGAAAAAATCTTTAATAGAAAATGTTTTAGATTCTCAAAAAACAGAAATTGCTAATTTGCAAAGTTCTTTAGAGAATAAACTTTCTATTACTCCTAAGGCTGAAATTGATAATGAAATTTTTGAAGATTTTATATCAGGATTTGAGTTCTTGCAAACTAACTTTATGAATGATATTAAAGCTGAATTTGAAAACACTAAAAATTCGCTTGAACAAGTTAGCGATGAAATTGCACAGTCTGTTAATTCTGCGACTTTATCAAATCTCATAAAAGAAGCTGTTTCGGAAAAATTTGAAGAAGCCAAACTTCAAGATGAGCAAAAATCATATATTCTTCAAGATATCAAATCTGATTTTTCTAGAATTAAAAATGTTTTAGACAATTCGCTAAAACAACGCTACCCTGAAAGATTAGAAGAAATTAGAAATATTGGATTAGAAAACATTAAGCAATTCAAAAAATCTGAAGATAATTTCACATTTATCAACAACTGGCTAGATAATGCTCAAAGGTCACTTGATGCTTTAACTGCTAGAATTGACAAAGCAGAAAAGAATAATCTTCAAGAAATTAAAAACAGACTAGTAAGTTCAGAATCTACAACTCAAGTGGCAGATGCCGTTGAAGAATTTAGGCATGAGTTTAACAAAAAATATCAAGTTCAAGAAATTAAAGTTGATAATATTGATGAAAAACTCTCTAATTTTATTCAAAGACAACCTGCGCCACCTGATTTAAAACCAATTATGGAGGCAATTAAGCAAAATGCTGTTCAAACTCAAGCACTTGATGCCAGAGTTGAAGGCATTGAAAATCAAATTGCGAATATTCAACTTGGAATTGAAAAATTACTAAACTATCTTGATGAATAATCTTGCAGTTCTTGGTGCTGTAAATTAAATTGCTTTATCTGGATTAAAGATATTGTGCGGATCGAAAACTTGTTTGATTTGCTTCATATAGTTATGCACGGTTGGGTGAATTGCGTCTTGAAGATAAATTCTTTTTTCCATACCTATTCCGTGCTCGCCACTTAGGGTTCCGCCCATTTTGAGTGCACCTTTAAATAGCTCATCTTTTAATTGTTTAAAGTTTTTGAATTGGGTTGGGTCTTCAAGATTTAGTGCAAAATTTGGGTGAATATTTCCGTCGCCCGCATGTCCCATAATGCACGCCATTATTCCGTATTTTTGCGAAAGTCCTCTTATGAATTTAATCATCTCAGGAATTTTTGAAGTTGAGACAACAATATCCTCTGTTACGACATTTGGTGCAAGTTTAGCACAGCAAGCAAACGAACTTCTTCTCGCTTTCCAGATGTTTTCATTTGTTTTTTCATCATCTGTATTAACAATTTTTTCAGCTTTTGCTTCTTCCAAAACAGTTTGCAGTTTTTTGCTTTGCGCTATTATGTTTTCTTCTTCTCCATCAAGCTCAATAAGTAATGCTGCTTCGTAACGCGTATATAAGCCTGTTGGGTTAAATTTTTCAATCGTGATTAGCGTTTTGTCGTCAAGAATGTCTAATGTTGCTGGTTGAACATTAGAGGTTAGGATTTTTGTAACACATATGCCCGCTTCTTCAATTGTTTTAAAATAGGCGAGCACAAGTTTTGTTTTTGCAGGTTTTGGGATTAATTTAAGAGTTGCCTCAACGACAATGCCAAATGTTCCCTCTGAACCAATGAACAAGTCACAAAGGTTGTAGCCTGTAACATTTTTCCTTAAATCTTTTCCGAGCTCTATAACTTCGCCTTCACCATTTACAATTTTAAGATTTAAAACATAGTTTTTAATCTGCCCGTATTTAAATGTTCTTGGACCGCTTGATGAAAGCGCTATAGCTCCCCCTATTGTTGAAACTTCAAGGTTTGACGGATCTGGTGGGAAAAATAAGTTGAATTTATCTATTTCTCTCTGTAAGTCTCCAAGAACAACATTTGGCTGAACTTTTGCTGTTAAATTTTTTTCATCAATTTCAATTATGTTATTCATTTTTGAAAAATGAATAATTAGTGCTTTTCTTTTATCGTTACCAACCCTACAGCCTGCGCTATGACAAGTTCCTGCTCCTCTTGGAATTATTACAAAATTATTTTCTATCGCATATTTAACTATTTTTTGCACATCTGAAATGCTCTCAGGTAGTGCAACACAAAAAGGAAGATTAACAGAACTTAGGGCAACTGATGTGTCATATGCGTAAGGGTAGATATCTTCCCTATCTTCTAAAAATTCGCAATTTGTAGTTTTTTTCAATTCTTTTAGCATAATTTCCAATAAAATTATAGCGAAAAAAATATTTGAAATCAAAATGCTTATTTGTGCACAAAAAAGACCCCTCCCGAGAGGGGTCTTTACTATTTTTTTGCTATTACGCTCTGATTGAGCAGTATGTTAGTCTTGGGTCATTTAAGTCATAGTATCTTTTTGCAACTGTGTTTGAAGTGTTACCTTCGATTACAACCGCTTTGCCATTTTCAATGCCACAGAAGATACCGATGTGATCTTTTGCGCTACCATTGTTTTCCCAGTCGAAGAGAACAATATCGCCTTTTTCTGCTTCGCTGCCTTTTATGATTGCGTTATTTGCTTGTGCTGCGCTGTACACATTTGGACAATACCATTGGTTATCAATGTTTTTGTACCAATCCGCAATTTTGTCTGCACTTGCGTTATTTTCCATAATGTATTCAACATATGCTGCACACCAAGGTGTTGATGATGAATCATGTGTACCTTTCATAAATAGGTCAGCTTTATTGTTGCCTTCGCTATAGCCTAAGAATTTTTCAGCAAATTCTACAATGTCATCACCTAAATCATTTGGAGTGTATTTTTTAGCATTTTCAGCATTTTTTGCATCTTGGAGCTGTTTGTTTAAGTCATCTAATTTTGTTTGCGCTGCGTCAATATTTGATTGTACTGTTGCTGCTTTTTCTTGTTTTTTTGCTTCAACATCAGCTTTTGCTTTTTCCCAAGCTTCTCTAGCTTCAGCTACTTCTGGGTGATTTTCCTCAAAATCATCTTGAAGTTCTTTTAATTCACCATTTAATGTTTCGAGTTCGCCTTCAAGCGTTGTTTTTTCGTCATTCAAGTCAGCAAGTTTGCCTTCTTCGGCTTCTAATTTATCGCTTGCTTCTTTTTCGGCTTGAATTGCGGCATCTAGGTCAGCTTGTGCTGCGCTTAATTTTTCTTGAGATTCTTCGGAATCTGAACCTTCAAGTGCTGCCACTAATGCTTCTAGATTTGTTCTGTTTGATGTTGCGTTTGCTAGTGCTGATTCAGCAGAAGCTACCACGCTTTCTTGGTTTGATATTTCTGTTGATTTGTTGTCAACTTCTGTTTGTTTTGCGTCAACTTCGCCTTTTTTCTCATCAATTTTTTCTGGTGTTACACCGCCAAATGCGCCTTTTATGTCATCCCATAGGCCTGCGCTTTCGTTCATTTTGTCTTGATATGCCTGGTATGCTTCTTCTTCGGCTGCTTCTAGGCTTGCAATTTCAGAATCGCTTCCATCATTAATTGCGGCTAATTCATCTTGGAAGCCACTAAGCTCATCTGTTGTTGTTGAGATTTCAGCTTCAATCTCTGCAACAGACATATTTTCGTCAATTGGGCTGTCATCAACTTTGCCAGAATTGCTTGCGCCACCAGAGCTACCTGCTCCTGATGCTCCACCAGCACCCGAAGCCCCACCTGCTCCTGATGCTCCGCCAGCACCCGAAGCCCCACCTGCGCCGCTTGCATTTGGTTGTGCTTGTCTTTTTCCGTCAATTTCTTCAGCAGATTCTGCTTCTTCCGCCTCTTGAGTTTCTTCAGCTTCTTCAGCTTCTTCGGCTTCATCTGTTTCGCCAAGTTTAGCTATGAAATCTTTAGCGCTTTTAATGATATCTTTAAGCGAGATATTATCTGCGTCTTCATCTGAATTACTAATTTCTTTGCAGAAATCTTTAATTTCAGTGATATCGATTTTGCCATCTTTGCTTGTGTCTAGTTTTTCTTTTAGTTTGTCACTGGTTACTAATTCATTCAGTGCATCAACAATTATGTCAGTGCCACCATCTTCGTTCACAATTTTATCTTCTTTGAATTGTAAACCTTCCACATCTTCGATGTTTTTGGTCGCTTCATCCATCGCGAAGTCTGTGTTTGTGCCAAGATATTCTTCAAAAGCATCAATATCATCAAATGCGTTTACATTGTCCAAATTAAGTTTGCTTGAACCGCTTTCATTTGTTGCGTTCTTTCCTTTTAAGAACTCTTTAAACCCCGTTTTAATTTTGTCAAATTCCATGTCATTCATCCTTTCTAATACACTTATTAGTTAACGGCAGGTTTTTAATAATATTTAGGATATATTTAGTATATATTTACAATTATTTACAATTACGCATGAATTGAGCAATAAGTTAGTCTTGGGTCGTTTAGGTCGTAATATCTTTTTTCAACTTTAGCGTTGCCAGTGTTACCTTCAATAATTACTGCTTGACCATTTTCGACACCTGCATAAATACCTATATGGTCTTTTGTGCCACCATTTGCTTGCCAGTCAAATAGCACGATATCACCTTTTTGTGCTTCTGTGCCAGCAATTACTGCATTATTTTGTGTTGCAGCTTCATATATTGTTGGGCAATACCATTTGTTGCCTATATCTTGATACCAGTCTGCTACATTTCCTGCGCTTGCGTTATTTTCCATGATGTATTCAACATAAGCTGCGCACCAGTGTGTGCCTTTTGATGTATAATTGCCATTTGGGTCATTTACTGTGTTGTCTGCTTTTGTTTCTTCAAGGAACATATCAGCACTTCCATCTGCTTCGTTTTTGCCTAAAAATCCTTCAGCGAAGCTAACGATGTCGTCACCTAGGTTGTTTGTTCCCATAATTTGATTTTGTTTTGCTTCTTGCGCTTCTTGCAGTTGTGTTTCTAAATCATTTAGTTCGTTTTGCGCTTGTTCGATTTTGCCTTGAACCTCACTAGCTTTTTCAGCCTTTCTTGTTTCGGTTTCTTCTTTTGCGCTCTCCCAAGCTTCTCTAGCTTCGGCTACTTCTGGATGTTTTTCTTCAAATTCATCTTGAAGTTCTTGGAGTTCTTGTTCTAATTCAGCATGTTCTTTTTCTAAATTTTTCTTGTCTGCTTCTAATTGCTTGAGTTCTGCTTCTGCTTCTTTAAGCGCTGTGTCGGCTGCTGTTTTTTCTGCTTTTGCTTGCGTTAGAGCGTTTTGAGCTAACGATAATTGGAATTGGATTGAGCTTGCTGCGTCTTTATCGTCTTCGCTTAATGATGAGAGTTGACCTTGCAACGCCTGAACATTTGCTTCACAATTTTGTACGTTTGATTCAGCATTTGCAACTTCTGTTTCGCAGCTCGATACAACACCTTCTTGATTTGAAATTTCTGTTGATTTGGCATCAATCTCGCCTTGCTTTGCCTCAACTTCACATTCCTTATCGTCAATTTTAGCTGGTGTTGAGGCGCCTAGTAAGGCATCTACCATGTCGAACGCGTTAGCACATTCTTGCATTTTATCTTGATATGCTTGGTATGCTTCATCTTCAGCTTGTTTTAGTCCTGCTATTTCTGAATCTGTACCATTATTAATAGCTGATAATTCTTCTTGATACCCTGTTAATTCACCTTGTTTTTCTGTGATTTGGTTTTTAATTTCAACAATTTTAGGATCATTGT
>JAZNJP010000142.1:0-3116 GCA_045578125.1 Candidatus Gastranaerophilales bacterium
TCTATAAAGCTATTGTAGCAATCAATTTTTTTAACTACGCCAAACACAAGAATTGTAGCGATAATTGCTGGGATAATCATTATAGAAATTGTGTTTAAAATATCTATCATCTAAACACCCTTTCAAAAATTTTGGAAATGATAATTGCACTAATAAAAGCAATTGATGTCACTATAATTGCAGGAAGTATTATCTCTGTTGGGTTTTTGGCACCTGCGGCGGTTAGAATTGCAAGCACACTTGTTGGCACAAGTTGAAATCCCGCAGTGTTCATTGCAAGAAATGTGCACATACTATTTGTCGCACATTCTTTGTTTTCATTATTTTTTTGCATATCCTCCATTGCTTTTAAACCAAAAGGAGTTGCTGCATTTGCAAGTCCTAGTGCATTTGCAGTGAAATTAAGAGCAATAGCTGATACTGCTGAGTCATCTTTTTTTAAGTCTTTGAAAACAAAACGAACAATTGGGGCAATGAGTTTTGAAAAAACTTCAATGAGCCCAGAATTTTTTGCAATATTCATTATCCCGAGCCAAAATGCCATAATCCCAATAAGCGAAAAAGCAACGGTTACAGCTTGTTTCATGGAATTAAGTAAGGCTGCTACAACTTCTTGCATTGTGCCATTAATGAGTCCGAATACAAAGGAAATTAAAATTAAAAAAATCCAAATGTAGTTCAAGGCAACCTCTAGCCGTTATCAAGTGATAAATAATAGCTTTCGCCAGCTTCTGTGATGGCATATTCTTTTGTGCCAGTTTCTTGTGAGCCTTCGATGAATTTAATATAATTTCTTGAAATTGCTTCGTTTAAGATTGCATAGTCCACAAGTTTTTCTTTTGCGGCATAAAGTTTTGAGTTTAAAAATTTAATAGAGAAATTTTTGATGTTCAAAACATTTTTGATGAAATAAGCAGTGATAATAAAGTCATCAAAAATACCGTTTGAGAGTTTATTATGCATAAATTCAGGCAAATCTGGCTCACGTTTTGGTTGGTATAAGTCTAATCCTTGGTTTTGGTATGGATTTTCTTGCGGTTTTTGTGTTTGTTCAGAATTGTAATTTTGAATTGCTTGGTTTTGCACATTATCGTATGCAAAATTGTTTTGGTTTATGTTTTGGGCATAGCGGAATTCGCTTGCTTGAGCATTGTTTGATGTTTGTTGTTCTGAATAAATTTCATTAAAAGTTTTTGCTTGTTGCGGCTCTTCTTTTGCTTCAAAGTTAAATGAAATTTTCTCTCTAATTTTTTCTTCGTTTACTTGAGGCTTAACCTCTTCATGTGCTTGATATTGAGTTTGTGCTTGATATTGAGCGTATTGAGTTTGTGCGCTGTATTGTTGTTGCACTTGTGGTTGTGGTTGAGCTCTATACACATTTTCACTCTGTGGCACATATTGTTGGTTTTCAAGCTTTGGAGTAATCGCTTGTGCTCTTTGCTCCATAAATTTTTGTTCATAGTTTACAGATTCAACTTGTCTTTTTTGAGGCTCATATTGTCTTGGCATAGGCTTGTTGCCTGTAAAAATTGCCAAATAATCATTCATTTGAGCTTCTACAAGATGTCTTTCTTTTGTGTTGAATTCAATTTCAAAACCGTCTAAATTAGCTTTTAATTTATAATATGCCACAATATTTTCCTATTTTAATTAATTTCTATTTTTTAAAATTTCTTCGCGCCATTTTGCAAGTTGTTGTTCAACAAATTCAGCATCATCGCTTGAAAGTTCGATTTCAATTTCGCCTTTCTTCATTTTGAAAACATATTCTGCCATGTTATCTCCCCTTTATTGTTTCTATTATTATCTAATCATAAAATTAAACTATTTAAAAATATTTTAAGTAAATTTAACATTATTTAACACAAAACAACTGCCATTGCATATTCCTCTGTATGAGAAATTGAAACATCGCCCTCTATCTTAACCCCTCTAACATATAAAGCAGGTTTTTTGGAATCTTTCGCAAGAATTTCAATTTCGTTAAACGGTGTGTCTTGTGAGCCTTTTGCTTTAATGTACGCCTCTTTTGCGCAAAACCTTGCACATAAACTCTCTTCTGGTTTTGCTTTTGAAAAACAGTAATCAAGTTCTGCGGGCGTGAAAAGTCTGCTTAAAAATTTTTCATCTTGCTCTCTTGATTTGTCTTTAAATCTTGAAATTTGCTCAATATCACAACCAATATTCATAAATATATTATACAACTCTAAAATGTAAATGTGTGTAAAATTTATGTTTTTCCAAGCTTGCATTTGCGCAAGTAGTCCGAATTTCCTAATTTTCTTGTATTATTTTTCCTTTGTATTACAATTGTAATTATGACACTTACTTTTCAGGAATTAATTTTAGGCTTATCAAAATTTTGGTCAGATAATGGCTGTGCTATTATGCAACCATATGATACAGAAAAAGGCGCAAGTACAATGAACCCAGCAACCTTTTTGAGGGCATTGGGTCCAGAACCTTTTAATTGCGCAATGCCTGAGCCTTGCAGACGTCCAACTGACGCAAGATATGGTGAAAACCCTAATCGTTTAGGGCATTATTTTCAATATCAAGTAATTTTGAAACCATCTCCTGAACGTGCTCAAGAATTATACTTAAAATCTCTTGAAGCAGTTGGGATAGATTTATCAATGCATGATGTGCGCTTTGTTGAAGACAATTGGGAATCTCCAACGTTGGGTGCTGCTGGTGTTGGTTGGGAAGCTTGGCTTGACGGTATGGAAATCACTCAGTTTACATATTTCCAACAAGTTGGTGGAATTGAAGTGAAACCTGTTGTTTTAGAAATTACATACGGCCTTGAAAGAATCGCCATGTATCTTCAAAATGTTGACAATGTTTATGATGTTATGTGGAATGATAAATTAAAATATGGCGATATTTATCTTCAAAACGAAATAGAACAATCTAAATATAACTTTGAATATTCTTCTGCAGAAAGATTATTCAAACTATTTGATTTATATGAAGAAGAAGCAAACTCTTGTCTTGAAGCTAAAATTGTTCTTCCTGCATACGATTGGGTTCTTAAATGTTCTCACACATTTAACCTCCTTGATGCAAGAGGTGTAATCAGCAAAGACGAGAGAATGAATTATATCTTGAGGGTT
>JAZNJP010000143.1:0-3611 GCA_045578125.1 Candidatus Gastranaerophilales bacterium
ATTTCTTCTGTTTGAAGACTCTCTTCGACTTCTTCCTCTTGTGTATTTTCTTCAATTGGAACAGATGCAACAACTTCAGGAACTTCTTCTTTGATATTTTCTTCTTGAACTTCCTCTTGCGCAACTTCCTGCGTTTCTTCCTCTGAAATTATCTCAATATTTTCAGGCTCTTGAATAGTTTGCTCGTCCTCAATTTGCGCTTTCTCTTCAATTTGAGATTCTTGTTGGATTTCTTCCTCTTGGGTAAGCGTTTCTTCTGGCGCAAGTGTTTCTTCATCTAAAACATTTTCAAAATTTTGAGCTGTTTGCGCAACTTGCGCTTCAGAATTTGGAGCAAGTGCCAAACTTTTAGTGGTTGATTTTTTCTTGCTTAAAATAACAGCAACAACTGCAAGTAACAATAGGGCAATACCCGCTATAACACCTGTTTTATTACCCACAAAGAAAGATAATAAAATGTCTTTTAAGTCGTTTTTGATTGGTTCTTCATCAATTTTTTCAATTGGTTCAAGCTCTATGTTATCAGGCACTTTATCTTCTGTGATTTCAGGCACTTTTGGCATTTCTTTAGGGCTTTGAACATCTGAAAATGCAAACTTCGCTGGTGCTTGAGCAACTTTTGTAGGTGTTTTTGGTGCAGGTTTTTGCGCCACTTTAGTTTGTTCATTTGCTTTTGTTGCATTTGCTAAATCATTTGCTTTTGGCGTTTGTGGTTGAGCTTTTTCAACTTGTTTTTTCTCTGTTATTTGTTTAGTTTCAACTTTATTTAGTTGAGGTTTCGCTTGTTTTTGAGATGTGGTTACCTTTTGCACTTCAGCAGATTTTACAGTTGTTTTTGGCGCAGAAGCTATTTTTTGTGCAGTTGCTGTTTTTTGCGGTTGCTCCTGTTTTTTTACTTCTACTTTAGCTACGCTAGGAGCTTTTGCAATAGTTTGCGGTTTTGTTACAGGCATGACCTTTGAAACTTCTTTTTGAACAGGTTTTATAGCTTCTTTTTGCACTACTTTTTGAGGCACAGGTGCAGTTTTTTGCACTGTAGGAGTTTTTGTTGTTGCTTGTGCAACTTTTTGAGGTGCTGAAGTTTCTTTTTTTGTAACAGCTGTTTCTTTTTGAACAGTTTTTTTAGGTGTTTCAGCTGTTGCCAGTTTATACTTTGGGTTTAGGTAATCAAAATTATTTTCTTTGTATAGATTATCAAGGCGAGCAAGGCGAACTAAATCCATTACAGGGAATTTAGAAGCTCTGTTAGCACTTAAACTCACAATAAACTCAACAGGGCGAGTGGTATTAAAAGTTACTTTTGTAAAACCATTTTCAAAATTTTGTTCAGCATAAGGGTAAGTATCAACTTTGATTGATTTTATGGTACCTTGTGATTTTGTAGTTTTAATTAAGCTATAAGTTTCTGCAAGTAGAATATAGTAATTATAATCAGACTTTTTAACAATTTTTATTTCATCTGGATAAGGAACTTCGGTTTTTAAATTGACTTTATAAGTGTCTTCACCTGCACGACCAATTTCAAGGTCAACAAGCATATTTTTAAATTCTTTGCCATATGCTAACACTTGTTGCACAATAATTGAAAAAATGAATATTGAAACAAAAAATTTTTTCAAAAAAATCTTACCCTTACCAAAAGTCATGCTATAATTAAGTTTACAACAAAAATTATTAAGTGCAAAATGGAAAATTCGTTTAAATCAGGTTTCGTAACAATTATTTCAAGACCGAATGTCGGGAAATCTACTCTGCTCAATTCTATCTTGGGGCAAAAGGTTGCAATCACAAGCCCTGTCGCCCAAACAACAAGAAAACAGATTAAAGGTATATACACAGATGACAATATGCAAATTGTCTTTGTGGATACCCCAGGGGTTCACAAACCATTAAATGAACTTGGAAAAAATTTATCTGCTGAAACATATAACGCCCTTGAAGGCGCAAATTTAATTTTATTTTTGGTTGATGCAACAGAAATGGCAGGTGCAGGCGACAAATGGATTGTAGAAAATTATCTCAAAAAAACAGATGTTCCGATTATTCTTGTTTTAAACAAAGTAGATTTAATCAAAAACCTCGAAAAAAGAGAGGTAAACACTTTCTCATATAAAAAATTATTTGAACCAAAAAATATACCTTCAATTTATGTAAGCGCTAAAACTAAGAGAAATCTTGACGATTTGATTGCAAAAATTGAAGATTATCTGCCACTTGGCGAAAAATATTATGATGAAGACGAAGTGACAGACCAAACACTAAGAACAATTGCTGCTGAAACCATTAGAGAAAAAATTATATTTAACACAAACGATGAAATTCCGCACCAATGCGCAGTTCTTATTGAAAAATATGAAGAAAAAGAAAACATTGATGTAATAAGCGCTAAAATTATTGTTTCAACAACAGGGCAAAAGGGAATAATTATCGGGAAAAACGGCGCAATGCTCAAAAAAATTGGAACAAGCGCAAGGCTTGAACTTGAAAAGAATTTTGAGAAAAAAATATTCTTAGAACTTTTTGTTTCAGTTCAAAAAAACTGGCAAAAAGATGAAAAAATAGTGAAAAGAATACAAAGTGGACTATGAAAAAAATCCCCCTTTCAAAATTTAATAAAAATTTGCCAAATTTTGAGAACCGCACAGAAACTAAAGATAAAATTATCTTAAATTGGCTGTGCGAGTGGGTTGAAGGTTCTCTAAAAACAGGAGAGGTTGAAGAAGGCGATTTAATGCCTTCTAAACAAGAACTTGCAGAACTTTTAAAAATTTCTTCTGCAACACTCCAAAATGCCATAAGGCATGCGGAAGATTTAGGATATTTTTATTCAAAACAAAGACTTGGCACTTTTATTTCTAACCCTAAAAATAAAAAAACAAAATTTAAAAAATCATATTCAAAAAAAGATAGCGCAAAATCTGAAATTAAAAATTTAATTATTGAGTTAGGGCTCACTGAAGGTTCAAAACTTCCAAGTTCAAGAGCAATTGCAAGAGAAATTTCAACTTCTCATAACACTGTTTGCTTGGCACTTGAAACATTAGTCAAAGAAGGATTTTTAGAGCAAAGATTTTACAAAAAAAATGAAAAATCTTGGTTTTTAGTGCAAGAAATTGAACTTTCTCAAAATGAGAAAAAATATTCACTTTCAAGAACTGTGAAAAACAAAACACTTGCCGAAATTCACGAAAAAACAATTAAAAATTATATTGTAAACAATTTTGAAATCGGGGCAAAAATTCCAACAACAAAAGAACTCTCTAAAATGTTTTCTCTAAGCATAAAAACATTGAGTGACATTATGCAGTCACTCGCCAAAAAAGGCGTAATCTCTTCTCGCAGAGGAAAATACGGAACAATTTACGAAGGACGCCACATTGGAGAAATCAAATCTGAGAAATCGCTTTTTATGTCGGGCGTCAGAAATAAATCTCAAACACCAAAGTTTCAATATAGATGGGAAAATGCAGCGTCAGAAATCAAAAAATATATCTTCAAAAATTGTGAAATAGGAGATAAAACCCCAACTGTTCAAGAATTCGCACAAAAATTAAACGTAAGTAATACAGCTATTTCTAACTGGGAACACAATCATAGATACCCAGATTTAG
>JAZNJP010000144.1:0-7689 GCA_045578125.1 Candidatus Gastranaerophilales bacterium
ACAGGGCGAAACCATACCATCAAGTTTTATAAAAAGAGACTAAACTAATCTCTTTTATGAAAAAGCTCTGTGTTTATGGGCTTATGCTAATTTATATCCATTCAGCCAATTTAACCCCTCTGCAAAAACATTTACCATAGAGAAATGTTTGTAATTAGAATTTTACTTTGTCTTGTTTTTTGTGCAAGTTGGGTCTTTGTGCCTGCCTATGCCACCAAAAGAAAATACAGCGAAGCAATGTATGTTGATGTTTGGTGCAGGGCGCAGTGCGGTATGCAAGAATTTGTTAATTCTGATTTTACTCGTGTTGATTGTTTAACGGCACGTCATGCGGTTGAGTTTGATTTTGCAAACAAATGGGCGGAGAGCATTGGGCAAGCACTTCATTATCAGCTTATGACAGGAAAACGTGCCAAAGTTGTTTTAATTTTAGAACATCCCAAAAAACAAATGGTTTATTTTGAAAGAGTGAAAAAACTTGCGGAAATTTATGATTTTGATGTTGAATATGTAACGCCTGAAATTTTTTGTGCCAAATAGCACTGCAGTTGATACACGGCTCATAATTTGCTATTATTAAGATATAAGCAAAAGGTGTTGTAATGCCAATAAATGGGCGAAAAAATATATCTCCTGAAGATTATCTTAAGTATTATTATGATATTCCTTATGAGGGCACAACTTCTGCTGGAAAGCCTTTAAGGAAGCTTAAAAACATAATTTGCCCATATCGTGGGATTAAAATTATTCCAAGCAGCGCAATCAAGCATTTTGAAAATCGTCTTGAGAAAGTGCGTGTAGCATCTGATGCTTACGAGCTCCTTGGCAATTATCTTGAAAATATGCTTCCAACGGAAAAAGCAATTTATTTTATTTTCAAAGATTTCATTAGCTTTAACCCTGATGATAATTTGCAAAATTGCTTGCAGATGATAAGAGGAAATTGCCTGACGAGGCTAAAACTTGAGGAATTAAAAGTTTTAGATGAAGTTGACATGCTAACACACAAGCTTTGTGACAAAACCGCCTTTGAAATTCGAGAAAAAACAACAAAATGCAGGCAAATTATAATTTCAGATAATGAAAGAGAATTTTTTAAGAGAAAATTGTTTTTAAAATCTTTAGAAGATGTTGTGCCAAAAGAAAATGAACGAGAAATTTTCACAAACATCAAAAATAAAGCGTTATTCCTTCCAACATCTGAAAGTAGCAAAAATGCGTTCGTTGTGAAATATTCAAAACGCACACAAACAGAAATTACAAGAAGGCTGTTTATTGCCTCAACTGGCACAATAGAGCACGTAACACCTGCATCTATGGGTGGCACAAATTCAATTGGCAATTTCTTGCTCACTTGCGCAAGCGGTAATAGATACCGTGAAAATATGCCATTTACTGAATATATTAAAAGACACTCTTCAATCCCAAAATATACGCAGATGTATATAGATAACATTATTGAAGAAATCCATAACGGCAATCTCCAAGGGAACGAAACTTATCCTTATAAAATCAAAAGAAAACTTTATGAAGAATCAAAAGGCAGAGTATTAATTAGTCTTTCGTCTTATCGTTATTCAGAAGAAGAAGCCCTTGAGATGGTTAAAGAATATGAAAACAGATATTTGAAATATAAAAAAACGGCGGAGTAAAAACCCGCCGTTTTCAATTTATAAAACCAAAATTAGTCTTTTGGTATTCTCATTGCATAGAACGAACGCCATACATATACAAGAGCAACAATTAAAAGGATTACGCCTGCATATGGTGCATATTGTCTGAACGCTTCAGAAATTGCAATTTCCATTGCAAGAAGTCCAAATAATGTTGTGAATTTGATGATTGGGTTCATTGCAACAGAAGATGTATCTTTGAATGGGTCGCCAACTGTGTCACCAACAACTGTTGCATCGTGCAAAGCTGTTCCTTTTTCGCATAAGTCAACTTCAACAATTTTCTTTGCGTTATCCCAGCAACCGCCAGCGTTTGCCATAAACACCGCTTGGAACAAACCAAACACCGCAATTGCAATCAAGTAACTTACAAAGAACGAAACTGCTGCACTTGTTGACATATTAGGAGCAGACAAGCAAGCAAAAGAAAGTGCAAAAGCAAAGAGTGCAATAAATATGTTCAACATACCTTTTTGAGCATATTGAGTACAAATTTTTACAACTTCTTTTGAATTTTCAGTTGAAGCTTTTCCGTCTTCTGTATCTAATTTAATATTTTGTTTAATATATTCAACAGCTCTATATGCGCCTGTTGTAACAGCTTGCATTGAAGCACCTGAGAACCAGAAAATTACCGCACCACCTGCAATGAAACCAAGAAGTGTGTATGGATTCAATAGGTTTAATATTTGCTCTGGTTGAATTCCCAAAACTTCTTTAATTACAAGAATTAATGAGAAAATCATGGTTGTTGCGCCAACAACTGCCGTACCAATAAGCACTGGTTTTGATGTTGCTTTAAATGTGTTTCCAGCACCATCGTTTTCTTCTAAATATTTTTTAGCTACTTCAAAATCAGGTTTGAAGCCATATTCAGATTCGATTTGACCTGCAATATCAGGAATTGATTCAATCATTGATAATTCATAAACTGATTGAGCATTATCTGTTACAGGGCCATATGAGTCAACCGCAATTGTAACAGGGCCCATACCGAGGAAACCAAATGCAACAAGACCAAATGCAAATACAGATGAATAAATCATTAAATCTTCTGGAATATATGTGCTTGCAAAATAAGCAACGCCCATCAAGAACACAATTACCATTCCAATCCAGAATCCGCTGAAGTTACCAGAAACAAGACCAGATAGAATTGTAAGAGATGAACCACCCTCACGAGAAGCAGTTACAACTTCTTTTGTGTGTAATGCCTTAGGGCTTGTAAATATTTTTGTAAATTCAGGAATTAATGCTGCGCCAAGTGTGCCACAGCTGATAATTGTTGCAAGAACAAACCATAAGCAACCGCCAAGGTCAGATAATAACCAGTTGCTTACGCCATATGTCATTGCAATTGATAAAATTGAAGTCAACCACACAAGGTTTGTAAGTGGTGCTTCAAAATCAAGTTTTTTGCCTGAGTATAATATATTACTTAAAACTTTGTTGATGCCATAAGCTACAACAGAAGTTACAATCATTAAAAATCTCATCGCAAAAATCCAAGTAAGAAGAATAACTTGGAATTCAGATTTTAGAACTGCAAGTAAGATGAAGCTAACAAGTGCAACGCCTGTTACACCGTATGTTTCAAAACCGTCTGCAGTAGGCCCGATAGAGTCGCCTGCGTTGTCACCTGTGCAGTCTGCAATAACGCCCGGGTTTCTTGGGTCGTCTTCTTTAATTTTGAAAACGATTTTCATCAAGTCTGAACCAATATCTGCAATTTTTGTGAATATTCCGCCTGCAACTCTTAAAGCACTTGCGCCTAATGATTCACCGATTGCAAAACCGATAAAGCAAGCACCTGCAAGATTACCTGGAATAAACAACAAGATGATTAACATCATAATAAGTTCGATGCTCACAAGAAGAACACCAATGCTCATACCAGCACTAAGTGGAATGTTAAGCAATTTTAGTGGGTTGCCTTCAAGAGCTTTAAAAGCTGTTCTTGAGTTAGCAAGTGTGTTCATTTTAATGCCAAACCAAGCAACACCATATGAACCTAAAATACCAATTACGGACCAAGCTAAAATAATTAGCACATTGCCAACTGGCATTCTTTGTAAAAATCCAAAATAGAACGCAATACAGAGGGCAATCAAAACTTCAAGACCAATAAGAAACTTACCTTGTTGAACAAGATACGTCTTACAAGTTTCAAAAATTAAATTTCCCATATCTGTCATTGATTTGTGGGCTTTGATTGCACGAACCTTTAAGTATTCGAACAAACCAAAAAATAACCCTGCAACAGAAATTGCAATACCAACTAATAATAGTTTGTATTCAAAAGCATTCGCTTTTAAATCAGGTACAACAAGGTCTGCTTCTCCCGCAAAGCCTGTGTTTGCGCATAAAAATAACATCAGCACAGACATTATAATATTCTTTATGCTGAATATTTTTTTGAATAAGTTCATGTGGTTTTCTCCTTAATCTGAACTATCTATACACCGTTACTTTATTCTCTAATATGGCGCCAATTATGTCAATTTATTTTTTGTTAATAGGCAATTTAAATTATTTATGCACTTAAAATTTGTTTATGATATTTTGAAATATAACATATAGAAAAAGAGGTAGTACAAATGTTAGAAGCATTACACAACTTTGTTGCGGCAAATAGTGTCACAATTTCAGGTGCAATTTTGCTTATAGCTTATGTTTTCATTGCACTAGAAAAAATCCCAAAAGTCACAATTGCCTTGCTTGGTGGCGTTTTGACTATACTTTTAGGTCTTGTTAGTCAAGCAAAAATGACTGGTGACGGACTAAACCCACATTATTTTATTAATTTTGTTGATTTTAACGTAATCTTCTTGCTTGTTTCAATGATGATTATTGTTCTTATCAGCACAAAAAGCGGTGTTTTTACTTGGATTGCGAACGAATTACTTAAAAAAACTAAAGGACACCCAATTAAAATTTTGATTGTTTTAGGTTTGTTTACTGCAGTTGTAAGTGCATTTTTAGATAACGTAACAACAGTTATTTTGGTTATGCCAATTACATTTTCAATTGCCAAAAAATTGGATTTGAATCCAATTCCTTATTTAATTGCAGAAATTATGTCATCAAACATAGGTGGAACTGCAACACTTATTGGCGATCCACCAAACATAATTATAGGCTCTGCTGCAAATTTTGCATTTATGGATTTTGTTAGAGAATTAACACTTGTTGTTGTAATTATTTTGACAGTTGTTCTTGCAGGCTTTGCTCTTGTGTACAAGAAATCGCTTGTTGCAGATAAAGAAAAAATGGACGAAATTTTAAAATTAGACAACTCAAAAACAATTACTGATTTTCCTTTAATGATAAGATCTATGATTGTTTTAGGCCTTGTGATTTTAGGTTTTATAACACACGATATGACACACATTGAAACCTATGTTATTGCAATGTTTGGCGCAAGCGTGCTGCTTTTATTTGAAAAACCAACTGAAATTTTAGAACAAGTTGAATGGAATACAATTTTCTTCTTCGTTGGCTTGTTCATAATTATCGGCGGGCTTGAGGCTTCAGGTGGGATTAAATTAATGGCACAATGGATTTTAGATGTGACTCAAGGCTCACAAACACTTGCTTCAATGCTTATTCTATGGGCTTCAGGTATCATATCAGGTATTATTGATAACATTCCATACACAGCGACTATGGCACCAATGCTTGCAGAAATTCAAAGAAGTATGGGTATTGAATATACATATCCGCTTTGGTGGTGTTTATCTTTAGGCGCTTGCCTTGGTGGCAATATGACAATCATAGGGGCGGCGGCAAACGTGATAGTTTCAGAAAACGCAGCAAAAGAAGGTCACCCGATTTCATTCCTTGGTTTTATGAAATATGGGGTTATAGTTGTCGCTATTTCCCTTGCTATAAGCAGCGCTTATGTTTATTTTAAATACTTAGTATAATATTCAAACCAATATTAAAATGTCGCTTTGTTTTACCGAAGCGACATTTTATTTTGTAAGATATTCTTTAATTTTGTCTAAATTTTTAACACAATCATCAACACCTAATTTATGAATTGCCTCAAGTTTTTTCAAGTTTTTTTCAACACGTGCAATATTTAGATTTTTTGATGGGCGAAGCACAATAATTTTGCCTTCATTTTCATATTTTTTAATTAAATCAAGTGTGGCATTATATTTTTCAAATTGTTTATTTGCGCATTCCACAAATTTTGGATATTTTCCGTAAACTAAATTGTAGGGTAAATGTTCCTTTTGTTTTGCACAATTTTCTGCTCTTGTGAGCACAACAATTATTTTTTCATAACCCTCATCAAGCACTTTTGCAAATGGAACAGGGTCAGAAATTGCACCATCTAAATATTTTTCGCCTTCAACTTCAACGAGTTTAGACACAAAAGGCATAGAGCCTGAAGCTCTCAATTTTTCTAAATCTTTTTTTGCGTCTTCAATTTTGAAATATTCCGCACAACCTTTTTCCACGTTTGTAACAACAGCAAAAAAATCAACTGGGGTTTTTTTAAATGTTTCAAAATCAAGTGGGTCTAACTCGTTTACTAATTTGTTAAAACAGAAATCCCTGTTCATTATGTTGCCTGTTGTAAGGAGTGAATAAAACCCCATATAGTGCTTATTATGGGCATATTTTAGGTTATATCTTATTGCCCTGCCAATTTGCCTTGATTTAAAATTCATTCCAAAAAGCGCACCTGCTGAAACACCATAAATAGCGTCACACCAAACATCATTTTGCATAAAAGTATCTAAAACGCCAGCAGAATAAAGCCCCCGCATTGCGCCACCTTCAAGAACAAAAACTGTTTTATGCTTTTTGGTTTCCATAAAATCCTCGAAAATAATTATAATACAATAATTTTTGACAAGGAATTTATTTTTTTATAAGTTCAACAACGGAATCCAATCCTCTTATTCCTTTGTTTGAAAACAACATATTCATTCTGAACTTTTTATCCAAATTTAAGTCATCTGGCAAATTTGTTTTTGAAATTTTTTTATAAATTGTTTTTGCAGAATTTAAAAATTGAGACATTTCTTCTTCGTTGAATATTTTTTCATATTCTTCAAACATTGTTAAATCTAAAATCGGCACAAGTAAATCATACATTGTGTTTTTTGAAATTTTATAATCCTTTTTTTCTACATCCACTAAAAAAATTTCTTTTTTGTCATAATCAATTAAAAAATTATTAGGGTTGATTGAATCAATTTTAACTCCTTGTGAAGTTAGATATTTTATTTCACGAGCCACTTTATCAAATGATTTTTGTGGAAATTGAGCAATGCGAGTGACATCTGCTAAGATTTTTTCTGCGTCTTCTCTTGTTCTTGGAGTTGAATGTTCAAATTTTGCAAACCAGCTTTTAACCCCATTTTCTTCGCCATTTACTCTTTTTAAAATTTTTGCACTATATCCAACAGTTGCAATTGGTTGTCCAAAATTGTGATTTGGAAAATCATCGTGATGTGGTTTTATTGTATCTTTGTACCATTCAGGGTCATAGTCATATTCACTTTTAGTTAGCTTCACAGCATAATCATCTAAACCTTTTATTTTATAAACTCTTGATTCTTGCCCTTCGCCAATAAAATCGTCAAATAACGAAACGGTTGATAAAACTTCAGAAACAGTTTTATTTGGAAATTTATCTTTGCAGTCTTTTAAAAATCTTTGATAACTTTCTTCGCCATTTTCTTTACTCTTGCAAAAAACATCACTAATTGGCGCACTTTTAAAAGACAACTTTTGCGAACCAATATTTTTTTGACTCGGTGCGATATTTTTTATAAAACTTATTGCTTGAATTTTCATATTCTTTTTAAAAGGCATAAAAATTATTTTTTGCTTTTTTGTAAAGTTATATTTATAAAAAAAATTTTTTTATCAAAATTTTTTTTGTTCTGTTTTTATGCATGATATAATGAGAACCGAAATGATTAGCGCAGATAAAGTTAATAAGATTAGCTCAAGAAGAAGTACCCCATTAAGCAGAAATGGCGCAGGAAATAGC
>JAZNJP010000145.1:0-2369 GCA_045578125.1 Candidatus Gastranaerophilales bacterium
GGTAGAGAAATTCCTATTATTGCCGATGAATATGTTGATAAATCTTTTGGTACAGGTGCGGTTAAAATTACTCCAGCTCACGATCCAAATGATTTTGAGGTTGGTAAACGTCATAACTTTAAACCTATTTGGGTTATTGATGGTGAAGGTAAAATGAAGGCTTGTGGTGAAGTTCCATCTAATCTTCACGGTTTAGATCGTTATGAAGCTCGTAAACAAATTATTAAAATGCTTGAAGATAATCATTCATTATTAAGAGTTAAAGATCACGAGCATAACGTTGGTAAGTGTCAAAGATGTAATACAACAATTGAACCTCTACTTTCTGAACAATGGTTTGTAAAAATGGAACCACTTGCAAAAGAAG
The DNA here is from genome assembly GCA_045578125.1 of Candidatus Gastranaerophilales bacterium. GTDB lineage: Bacteria > Cyanobacteriota > Vampirovibrionia > Gastranaerophilales > Gastranaerophilaceae > RGIG1918. The sequence goes on from JAZNJP010000145.1 coordinate 368, forward strand.
CAATCGCAGCTGTTAAAGATGGCAGAATTAAATTTGTTCCAAAAAGATGGGAAAAGAACTATTTAATGTGGATGGAAAACATCCGCGATTGGTGCATTTCTCGCCAAATTTGGTGGGGACATCAAATTCCTGCATACTACCATAACCAAACAGGCGAAATGGTTGTTGCAAAAGAAAATCCAGACCCTGCAAACTACACTCAAGATAGCGACTGTCTTGACACTTGGTTCTCTTCTGGTTTATGGCCATTTTCAACAATGGGCTTTCCAAATTCTGAAACCGAAGATTTCAAAAAATTCTATCCTACAACCACTCTTGTAACAGGTTTTGATATTATTTTCTTCTGGGTTGCAAGAATGATTACAATGGGCTTGGAATTTACAGGCGAAGCACCATTTTCAACTGTTTATATCCACGGTTTAATTCGTGATGAAAAAGGTCAAAAAATGTCTAAATCTAAAGGCAACACGATTGACCCTGTTGAAATAATTGAAAAATATGGTACAGACGCACTTCGCTATACCCTAACAAGCCTTTCAACATACGGCGGGCAAGATATTAAACTTTCAGATGAAAGATTTGAATATGGCAGAAACTTTGCGAACAAAGTTTGGAACGCTTCAAGATTTGTTTTAATGAACATTGAAAATCCTGAAGATAATGAACTTAAAAACTTTAATCTTGCCGATAAATGGATTTTAACAAGATTAAACAATGTTGCTCGCGAAATTGAAGAAAACTTCAAAAACTTCAGAATTGGTGAAGTTGCTCACATTCTTTATGATTTCTTCTGGAATGATTATTGCGATTGGTACATTGAACTTTCAAAAATCCAAAAAAATGAAGCAGTTCTTACATACGTGCTTGATATGACACTTCGTATGCTTCATCCTATTATGCCACATATCACAGAAGAAATTTGGCAAATGATGGATATTAAAAAAGAGAAAAAGGCAATCATTGTTTCTGATTATCCAAAATACAAAGAAGAATTTGAATTCACAAAAGAAGAAGCTCAAATGAACTCTGTAATTGAGGCAATCAGAGCACTTAGAAACTTAAGAGCAAGTTTTTCAATTCCTGCAACAACTCTAATTAATGTAAACATCATTGGCGAAAAAGCTCTTTGGGAAGATTCTATTCCATACTTAAAAAGACTTGCAAAAGTTGAAAATGTAGAATTTGTTAAAGACGAAAATCTTGATGATAAACAAAACGCTTCAGTGGTTGTTGGAGAAACAAAATTCATTGTTCCACTTAAAGGAATTATCAATATTGAAGAAGAAATAAGCCGTCAACAAAAGAAATTCGACAAGCTTGAAGGAGAAAGAAAATCTCTTGCAGGAAGAATGTCTAATCCAAGATTTGTTGAAAGTGCACCTGAAGCTCTTGTTGCAACAACTAAAGCCCGTATTGAAGAAATTGAAACAATTCAAGCAGGTATCAAAGAACTTATGGAAAAATTAAGGTAATTTATGGATTATCTTGAAAGAGCAAGAAAATTCAGAACCAAAAAAAGGCTAGGGCAAAATTTCTTAGTTGACGAATGCACAATTGAAGAAATTACAAAGCATATTAAGCCTGATGATTGTGTGCTCGAAATCGGCCCAGGGGTTGGTTTTGTAACAGAAGAAATTGTGAAAACCGCAAAATATCTAAGAGCAGTTGAGCTTGATGAAGAAGCAATTCAAGTTTTAAGTCTTAATTTGAAAATGGCGTCAGTTGGAAGCGGTGAAAGATGCAATTTTGAGATTATTCATAACGATATTTTGAAAACTAATTTGCCTGACCTGCAAAATGAAAACAAAGAAAAGTTTAAAATTGTTGCAAACATTCCATACTACATTACAAGCCCAATTTTAGCCCACTTGCTTGGCGAAATTGATGAAGAAGAAAACAAAAATAGAAATACAATCGATGAAATTTATTTAATGGTGCAATATGAAGTTGCAAAAAGACTCGTTGCAGATGCTATTTTGAGTGTTGTTCCTTATTACAATAA
>JAZNJP010000146.1:0-1847 GCA_045578125.1 Candidatus Gastranaerophilales bacterium
CCTGTATTAATTCCGTATTTTCTTTATAGATTTTTTCAAAGAATGTTTCAATCCATACAAACAACAACAGTAAAATAATAAATAAAGCAGTTATTGCTACACTTATGCAAATGGCGGTATATAGAATTTTAGGCTCTTTCATAATTTGAGATATATTTGTATTTGAAAACAGAATGGTAAAAAGTAAAGTTATTGGAAATATAATTATAAAATTAAACAATATCCAAAATTTTAAATTTTCTTTTTTGTTATTTAAAAATTTACAATCATTGATATTTTCGGAATGTTGGTCAGAAAAAGAATTTTTATTGCTTTCCATAATACATACCTCCATTTTTCTTAATAATAGCATGGATACAGGAGTTTATATAATTTTTTAATTTCGTTGTCCGACTTTTGAATTTTAGTTGTCCAAATTTCTCATTTCAAGAGTTAAATTCTCGTTTCGCAGTCTGTTTTTCTCAACCTGCAAGACAATTTGTAATAATAATTACTACAAACATAAAAACCACCCGTTCTGGGTGGTTTTAAAATTCGGAGAAGCCGGGATTCGAACCCGGGAGGCAGATTACTCCACCTAACACCTTAGCAGGGTGCCGCTTTCAGCCACTCAGCCACTTCTCCATCTAAATTTAGTGGGCGAATTGCCTATATATAAAGAATATTAGAAATTTTAGGTCATGTCAACTTTTATTTTGAAAATTGCGCAGTAAAACAGAAAACAAAAAACAAAAGCGCAAAAAAAATTTTCACAAGTTTTTATATTAATAACACTTGTTGAAACACGAGAGATTTGCTAAAATTATAACAGAAGGTGTTGAAGTATGAGAGTAAGTGCAGTTAGAAATTTAAATTTAGGCAATTCAAAAAAGCTAAATAAGCTTAATTTTTCGGGCGCCAAAAAAGCTGAAATTTCCCCTGAGAGCACTAATCCAAAAGAAAAAAAGGTAAATTATCTTCCAAAAATGCTTGCAACAATGGGAATTGGGCTTGCAATTTTATGGGGCACTGCAAGAATTTTTAAAGATAAAACTGCTCCAATCAGCTATCTTTGGAAATAATTCACACACCCTTAAAATCTCTTAAAGCTTAATTTGCTTTAATTCTGCGCGCCTTTTTTTAGTGTCTGGCATATGTTTTTCCATTAAATTCCAAAATTTTTCGCTATGATTTTTAACTTTCGTGTGGCACAATTCGTGTAAAATAACATATTCACGCAAGTGTTTTGGAATGTTTGCAAGTTCAATATTAAGATTAATATTGTTGATAAAAGAGCAGCTTCCCCAGCGCCTTTTAGCGCTCGACATTTTAAGGCTTCGATATTTAAAACCAAACTTTTGAGCGCATTCGTCAAGTTCTTTAGAAAGAATTTCTCTTGCCTTTTTTCTTAAATCGGAAGCTTCTTTTTTTGTGCGCTCGTCTTGCTTGAAATTTGCTTTTGCCCATTCTAAATTATGAATTGCAAACTCGCGCGCTAATTTAAAACTTGAATATTTTGGAACAGTAACCAAAATTTCACCTTGTTTTACGCTCATTTTAAGGTTTTTTGATGCGTGGTGTTTTTGAAATTTAAATTGAACACCATCAATTGTTTCAAATTTTACAGTGTTTTTTGGTGCACGTTTTTTAAAAAAGCTAAAAAACATTAAGCTTTAACCCTGCCATAGATATCTTTGTATCTGATGATATCTTCTTCAATTAGCTTGTCGCCTTTTTGAACTTCTATGATTTTCAATTCTTCGTTATATGGGTTTGCAAGTGAGTGTTTTGCTTTAACTGGAATATCAATGCTTGAGCCTGGTTTTAACATAAATGTTTTATCTTCCAAAGTTACTCTTGCAACGCCT
>JAZNJP010000147.1:0-2771 GCA_045578125.1 Candidatus Gastranaerophilales bacterium
TGATTAATATAGCAGAAATTTTTAACAACAATAAAAAATATTTCAAAGATATAATCACTCTTGCAGTACCTATTCTCACTGGGCATATTGCACACACATTGATAAACATTGGGGATATCGTTGTTGCAGGCAGGCATTCAACACTTGCTCTTGCTGCAATCAGCGTTGCAAGCGCTATATTTATGACATTTTCAATAGTGGGAATTGGTTTAATAATAAGCGTTTCGCCTGTTGTTGCAAATATTAGAGGCAAAAGGCAAGATTCAAAAAGTCTTATCAAACCAACTTTACTTTATTCACTGATAATCGGTGTTTTTATTTTTCTTTTGACAAGATTAAGTGCTTTGTTTGTGCCCTATATTAATCTTGCAGATAACTTAACTCCTTATGTTGTTGAATATTTAAACATCACAAGTTGGTCTGCCTTTGGGATATGCGTTTTCGTTGGTTTAAAAGAATTTTTACAAGCATATGAAGTGGTTAAATTCCCAAACCTACTTGCTGTCATCTCAATTTTTGCGAATATTATTTTGAATATTGTTTTTGTTTTTGGTTTTTGGTTTGTGCCAGCTTACGGTGTCAAGGGGCTAGCATACGCAACAACAGTCGTAAGACTTGGACAAGCGCTTTTGCTTCTTCTGTATTGTGCGCCATATCTTAAATTGCGCTTAAGAAGACAAGAGGGTTATATGAAAGATTTGCTTAAAGTTGGTTGGCCAATTGCACTTGCTTCTTTTGTTGAATTTTTAGGGTTTAACATAACTGCGGTTTTGGTTGGCAAATTCTCTGCTGTGCTTTCTGCAGCACACAATATTATCGTCACCCTTGCGGGTGCAACTTATTCTGTTCCATTGTCCATAGCTTCAGCACTTGCTGTTAAAATTGGGTTTGCTCGTGGCGAAGGGAATTATCTAGATATTGTAAAATATTATAGAGCAGGAATTATTTTTATAATTGTGTTTATGGCAATAATGAGTGGTTTTTACCTTGCAACAGCAGAGAGTATTATAAAACTTTTCACGCCTGATATGGAAGTTGTTAAAGCAACAATTCCCGTTATGTTGTTATTTGCTTGCTTTCTTGTGTTTGATGGGCTACAGGGAATTTCTGGTGGCGCGCTTCGTGGAATTAAAAAAACTAAAGCAATTATGTTTTCAATGTTCTTTGCTTTTGTTTTTATCGGAATTCCAACTGGTTCAATTCTTGCTTTCAAATATAATATTGTTTTGAAAGGCTTTTGGATAGGACTTGCTCTTGCACTATTTAGCGCAAGCATACTATCAACAAGCTTTTTCTTGTACAACCTAAAGAAAATCAAAAAAGAATTATTGAAATAATTAAAACTCAAAGCCCTGAAGTTTCCTTCAGGGCTTTTCGCAAAATTGGTATTCATAACTTATTTTTTTGGCAAAATATATCTTAGAGTTGTCATGGAATTGCCGTTTGAATCACTGGAGAAACCGAGAAATTCAAATTGTGCGTTCCTGGGAAATATTTTATGACCGTATAAATCAGAAACTTTTGCTCCTTTCGGAATAATTATTTCATAGCTACCGGGGTACATTCTATCCAATACGGAACCCGTACACTGAGCATAAATATCATTAGTGAATATATCTCCTTTTTTTGCCCCCTTTAATTTTGCAACAAAATCAGAACCAAAATCATATTGGAAATCAAGACCACCAATTTTTTCTTGATGTTTTGAAGGTTTGATTTTATCGAAAGTTTTATCAAATATTTTGCAGAGCAAATCTTCTTCCGGTTTAACCCTGCCATTTGCAACCAGATATCTGGTTCTATTGTTAAAAATATGTTTGGTACTTGAAAAATCAGTTAACCCGTCATAAAACAAAACCAGTAGTTCGTCGTCTGCGAATTTAATTCCTGAAGCTTCTATGGTTTTTTTCAAAGCTTCAAATTTCTTTTGTTCAGCTTCACCCAACCTTGTAAAATCTTTTACAAAACTCAACTCGCGGCATAGCGGACTGTTACACCACAAGTAATTTGCATAAGATTCTTTTGTTTGTGCTATTTTTTTCGCTACATCTTCAGAAAATCCTTCTTTTATTAAAGCGTCCACCCTTGCCGAAAAATCAGTCGGTATATCTTTGCTCGCTTTTTTAATAAATTTTGTTTTAGCTTTTTCCAATGCCTCTGTTGCTTCTTGGATTGCTTTATTTTTAGCGTCTATGATAGCTTGTTCTTCAGCGGCTTTTGCAGCTTTTTCAAAAACTTCGGCACTTTTTTTAGCTGATTTGCGATGTGCGCCAATTCCATGTTTTTTATTCATAGCAAATTGCGTAAGTTCAGCGCTTCTCTTTTGTGCAAGTTCTTTTTCCGTTCTTAATGCCGCTTCTTCAGCAATTGTCATTTCTGCATTCTGTACTGCACCTTTGCCTGCCGCTTCCACAACTTCATTTGCTCCTTCGCGCAATGCATCTTGTGCTTCTTGGGCGCCTTTTTTACCAAAAGGCCATTTTATTTTTCCTGATTTAATACCCCAAACCAAAGTTCCTGCAGCAGCAGTCAAGGCGGTCAATCCAAGAACAAGAGATGCTTTAGATTTTTTCTTTTGGGCTCCTTCTTCACTTTGTTTTTCAAAAGTATCAGGTTTCATCTCAGATAACTGAGTTTTTGCTTCCTGCGGGCTATCCGTCCCCTTAAAGCCAATTTGCGAAACTTTCCCTACTGCATTAATTGTCATTGCAAAACCTTTCTAAATAACTCCGTATAGTTAATTAAAGAGTTTTTTTCGCACATTTTTGACT
>JAZNJP010000148.1:0-2009 GCA_045578125.1 Candidatus Gastranaerophilales bacterium
AGTTGTATTAGATGACAGAGACGAACGTGCTGGTGTTAAATTCAAAGATGCCGATTTAATTGGTTTCCCATATAAAATTGTTGTAGGTAAATCAATTGCAGACGGCAAAGTTGAATTCAAAACAAGAACAAGCAAAGAAGCTGAACTTTTAACACCAGATGAAGCTGTTAAAAAATTCGTATAAAATTAATTTTCATAAATAAATTTTATAATATCATCTGCAACATCTTTTGATTGTTTAAGCAATAATGTGCCCGAACCACCCTTAGGATAAATTTTAAGGGTTGATTGGGTTTGGATAAACTTATCTAAAGTTTTTGCTTGAAGCAAGAAATATTTGTCTGTTTCAGCTGCAATAAGCATAAATTTTGTTTTTTCATAATCTGATAAAACAAGTGGGGTGTGTAAACCTTTAAATTTTTGAGTTGGCGAAATTAAAACCATTTTATCAGGCTCTGGTTTCAAAGTTTTGCCCGCTAGAATTGCAGTGTTTGCACCTAAATCTGCTCCAACAAAGATTATGTGATCGTAATCAACCATAGAATAGTGTTCTTTTAAGAAATTAATTGTTTCAACTGTGTCATTTGGAAATTTAAGCCACATTTTAGGTTTCAAATAACTTCTTGAAACATATCTAAAATTGATATTATAAACACTTCTTCCATGCCCCCTCATATCAAGAGCAAATACATTATTGCCTTCTTTAGCAATTTTTTTAGGCAAATCACCCCAATCTGCAGATTTACCATTTACCGAATGTAGCATAAAAACAAGTGGCATTTTTTTATCACGAACTTTTGAAGGATAAAAGTCTCCAACAAGAACAAAGCCATCTTTTGTTTCAATTTCCATTCTAACAACTGAACTTTTCTTTTTTTGCCCAGCAGCAAAGCAAATTGAAGTACTTACAAAAAATATAACGATTAAAGCCAATATTTTTTTCATATTTATTATTTTACCAAATTGTCAAAGCTTTTTTTAAAAAATAATACTTTTAGATTAGTTTTAAGTTTTTTCTTAAATTTTTTAGAAAAGTTGTCGATTACTAACTCGTAAAGCTAAATGCTTTGCATTAAAACCTCCTCCCCAAGTCTAGTAGCCGCAGTTTGCGGCTTTTTTTTACCGAAAAGAAAAATTCTTAAGATAATTTAACTAAAAATGCCCAAAAAGCATGTTTTTTCTTGCATATAAATTTATTCTTGATATGATATTTATATATGTGATAAAAATAAACGGGTGAATGAGGCCCGTTTTTTAAAACAAAAATTAACTAAACCCCAAAAGGAGCGGAAAATGGGAATAAAAGGTAAAAATGACAGAATGGTTGTACTTGCATGTGAAAACTGCAAAGAACGTAATTACACAACCACAAAAAACAAAAAGACTTTAAAAGAACGTATGGAGCTTAAAAAATATTGCCCAAGATGCAATGCTCATACTACTCACAAAGAAACAAAATAGTTTTATCAATTAGGAAATTGCGACCTTAGTTCAGTTGGTAGAACGTCGGTCTCCAAAACCGGATGTCGTGGGTTCGAGTCCTCCAGGGCGCGATTTTTAAAGAAAAAGGTAACTTGAATGTCAAATCAAAAAGAAAGCAAGACAACATTACAAGATAGTTTAAAAACTTACTTCAGAGGCGTTAAAGCTGAATGGGGCAAAATTTCTTGGCCTCAAAAACCTCAAATTGTAGGCGAAACAATTATTGTATTCATTGTGGTTGTTTTCTTCACACTATTAATTTACATCATGGATTTGGTATTTAAAGGGATTTTAGGTCTTATACCTCAATAAAAAGGGAAAAAGTAATGGCAAGAAAATCATCAAAAGTTGTTGTTAAATCAATAGATGAACTTGAAAATCAAGTAGAAGAAGTTACAGAAGTTACTGAAGAAGAAGTGGCTGTTGAAGAAGTTGCAGAAGCAAAAGTTGAAGAAAAAGCTCCTGCAAAAGTTGACAGCACACCTAAAAAACATTGGTATATCGTTCATGTTTATTCAGGATATGAA
>JAZNJP010000149.1:0-2137 GCA_045578125.1 Candidatus Gastranaerophilales bacterium
AAAGAAATGGGTATGAAACTTTTTGTTGAAGATGAAAAAATTGCAAGTAAAGCAATCACTGCGGTTTACCCACCTGAAGGCGTTAGCGTTCCTGAAATTCGCAAAACAATGAAAGAAGATTACAGCATTGTTGTTGCAAACGGACAAAACGACTTAAAGGATAAAATCTTCAGAATGGGAACACTTGGTTTTGTATGTGAAAGAGATGTTCTCACAGCTCTTGCAAGCTTAAAGGCAACAGTTAAAAAATTAGCAAAATAGTAATGAAGAAGGAATAAAAATGGCACGAGTTCTTATAACGGATAAAATAAATCAAGCAGCAGTAGATATTGTTTCTGCTGTTGCCGAAGTAGATAATTTACCTACAATGTCCGAAGACGAGTTAGTTGAAATTATAGGTAAATACGATGCACTTCTTGTTAGAAGTCAAACAAAAGTAACAGAAAAAATCATAAATGCTGCGACAAATATGAAAATCATCGGCAGAGCAGGCGTTGGGGTTGATAACATTAACTTAGACGCTGCAACTCAAAAAGGTATTATCGTTGTGAACTCGCCAGATGGCAACACTCACGCTGCAGCAGAGCACACAGTTGCAATGATGTTTGCTATGAGCAGAAATATTCCTGATGCAAATTGTTCAATTAAACAAGGGCTTTGGGAAAGATCAAACTTCACAGGTGTTGAAGTTTTTGGCAAAACTTTAGGAGTTATTGGTTTTGGTAAAATCGGACAACACGTTGCAAAAATCGCTCTTGCAGCAGGTATGAAAGTTGTTGTTTCTGACCCTTATGCAACAGCTGAAATGGTTGAAAAATTTGGTGCAGAATATATTGCAAACTTAGATGATTTCTGGGCAATTCCAGATTTCATTACACTTCACACACCAAAAACAAAAGAAACAGTTAATATGATCAATAAAGAAACTTTTGCGAAAATGAAGCCGACAGTTAGAATTATCAACTGTGCTCGTGGCGGGATTATCAATGAAGCAGATCTTGCCGAAGCGCTTGAAACGGGCAAAATTGCAGGTTGTGCAATCGATGTATTTGAAGATGAAAAAAATATTTCAGCTTGCCCATTGATTAAACTCGGAAAAGGCGCAGTGCTTACTCCTCACTTGGGTGCAAGCACAAGTGAAGCTCAAATTAATGTGGCACTTGATGTTGCAGAGCAAGTTAAAATGGTTTTATCTGGCGGAAGTGCAACAAGTGCTGTGAATATTCCATCGCTTAAACCTGCAAAACTTGAGCCTGTTAAAGATTATATGCAGATTGCTGAAAACATTGGTCAATTTGCTTCTCAAATTGCAGTTGGAAACTTAAAATCCGTTGAAATTGAAGTTCGTGGAACACTTGCTAATTTAGATGTTTCACCTCTTGAAATTGCAGTTTTAAAAGGTGTTTTATCTGGTAGATTGCAAGATGTGAACTATGTTAATGCCCCAATTATTGCAAATAGCAGAGGAATTGATGTAACAAGCAAAAAATCTCAACAAACAACAGACTATATGGGTTCGATCACAGTTAAACTTAATTGCGATAAAGAATCTTCAGAAGTTCAAGGTGCGTTGATTGCAAAAGACATCAAGAGAATTGTTCGTGTGAACGATTATGCAACTTCAATTAAACCTGAAGAGCATATGCTTATTGTTCCTCACATCGACCAACCAAAAATGATTGCGAAAGTTGCAGGCGTTTTGGGTGATGACAACATCAACATTTCAAGAATGAACGTTGCTCAAAAAACAGATACTGAACACAGTAAAAATTCAGGCGATGTAAGTATTATGATTATTTCAATTAATACACCTGTTGAAGCTGAAACGCTAGAAAAAATTTCCAGCATTGAAGGTGTACAAAATGCAAAATATGTAAATTTGGCGGTATAGTATGAAAAATGTTTTTATTATAAACCACCCTGTTATAAGCCATAATCTTGTAACAATTAGGGATAAACAGTATGATTGCGAAAGTTTTAGAACCGCAATGAGAAGAGTTTCTTATGCACTTTTCTTGGAGGCGACTCGTTTTCTTCCAACAAAGCAAATTGAAATTGAAACTCCATTATGCAAAACAATGCACGATGATATTGACCCTAGTATTGAGATTATTCTAGCGCCAATTTTAAGAGCAGG
>JAZNJP010000150.1:0-3970 GCA_045578125.1 Candidatus Gastranaerophilales bacterium
GTTCCTGAATTATCAGGTTCTGCTCAGCTTGAAACTATGAAAATAAATTCAAGCGCTTTTATTACTGATTCAAATCAAAAAATAAGCCTTTCATTAAGAGATAGCGATGTTAAACAAGTGCTTAGAATGTTTGCAACAAAAGCACAATTAAATATCATTTTCCATGATTCAGTTAATGGCAAAATCACTCTTGATTTAATTGAAATCCCAATTAACGAAGCGTTCGAATTGGTCCTTGATACAATGGGGCTTACATACTACAAAGATGGAAAAACAATCGTTATAGCTAAAAATGATTCAAACGCTGCAATTTCTGTTTCAAAAAGAAACTTAACTACAATCCCAATTAAATATGTTAATGCGACTGATATTGCAAACTTTTTAAATAAAAATGTTTATGGCGCAAAAATGATAGGACTTTCAACTGGCGAAATTGCAACCGTGAATAGTGCAACAAATGAAATTATTATTTTTGGTTCTCAAGCTGATATTGATGCAGCAAATAAAATTATTGAAAAATTTGACAAAAAACAATCAATGAAAACTTTTGTAGTTAACCACACAACTCCAAAAGAAATGGCTGATTTAATTTGTAAAGCCTTCTATCAACAAGGCTCAGGCAGTAGCGGTTCAGGTTCAGGTTCATCAGGTGGCTTTGGTGGTGGTTCTGGCTTTGGTTCAGGCTCAGGTTCTGGTTCTGGACTAGGCGGTTCATCGTCTAGTTTCGGTGGTGGTATGGGCTCAGGTTCTGGTTCAGGTTCAGGTTCTAACCATGCTGGTGGTGCAACTGGTTTTGCAGGCTCAGCTGGTGGTGGTTCAGGCTCAGGCTCAGGCTCAGGCGGCGGCTCTGGTTCATCTCTAGCAGATGTTCAATTGGGTGGTGGCACAGTTGCCTGCTCTATTGACAAAGCAAACGTTCAATCAAAACATGCTGCTTTTGGTAAATTCAAATCACAAGTTGTTTATTTCCCACAACACGGAACAATTAGCGTATATGGTGCATCAGATGAACAAATTGAAATGATTACTGATTTCATTAAAGAAAATGATAAAAAACAATTAATGGCATACCTTGAAATGAGTATTTTAGAACTCAATGAAAAAGGTATTAAAGAATTAAATACAAAATGGCAATTTGATACTCCGTTTGCTTCATTCCTTTTTGACGGAAAGAATTTTCATATAGGTGAAGTACAATATATAGGCACATCTAATCCTTTTGATGCTGCTGATTCAACTTTGCATCCAACACACATTTTTGGCTCATTAAACGGCACTCCTGCCTATGTGTATGGTGGCGGCAAATTATTTCCGCGCTCTAACAATAGCGGTGGTTGGGTGCCAACTGTTAAAACATCTTTAGGTATGACGCTTACTAGTCTTCTTGAGAATGGAAACGCAAGAACACTTGCTAACCCTAAAATGATGATAACAAACGGTCAAAAAACAGTTCTTGATATGACAAGCGATTACATCGAATCGGTTGATGCTGAAATGCAAGATAACCAATCTGCGCTAGGCGGCCCTCTTGTTGAAAGAACAATTAATTTAGGTAATGATTTAGGTCTAAAAATTGAGCTTATGCCATTTATCACACCTGATGGTTATGTAAACTTCAATATCCGTCCTTCTTATTCAACAATCAAAGAACAACCTACATATGATTTGACTGGAACTGGCCAACAAGAAATTGTTGCTACACTTTTGCAAAGAAGAAATATAGAACTTAATAATTTAAGAGTTAAAGATGGTGAAACTCTGGTTATAGCTGGTCTTATCAATGAATCTGAAACTCAATCTTCGTTCAAAGTTCCTTTCTTTGGTGATTTGCCAATTATCGGATTCTTGTTTAGAAGCTCTTCTAACACAAAAACAAAATCGGAACTTGTTATAATGCTCACTCCGCACATTGTGTATGATGACCAAAGCGATATTCCTACAAACTTATAATTTAAATTTATATGTCAAAAGAATCACTCCAAAAGTTAATAAAAAATGTAAATTTTGATTATGCTTCAAAATTCGATAAAAAGGCAATGGCTACGTTGTCTTTTTTGCCTGTCAAATTAAAAGGCGAAGTTTTCTATTTTGCGATTTCTGAAAATTCGAATAAAAAAGAGATAACTGATTATGTAACACCTATTCTTAACAAGAAAATAGGTTTTGTTGTTCTAACTGATTTTGATGAATTTTTTGAAATGTATAACGAAGTGCTAAACAAACAAAGCCAAAATCAACAGCCAAAAAATGCAGAGGCATCAGTTCTTCCTGAAACTGTAAAAGAACATGAAGAAATTTCGTTTGATGAACAAGATGATTCTTTAATGAATTTTGATGAAGATAGTTCGATTGACCTTGAAGAGGGCGAGCATTTTGAAATAGTTGATGAAGCAAATGAAGAGCCTAAAAATGAACATAAAGCCGAAATGCAAACTGTGGCAGAACCTCAGCCTAAACTTCCTGAAGCGCAGAACGATTCTTCGCACCATGTGAATAAAATTGCTGCTTCTGTCAAAAATGCAGGAGGTAAAAAACTTGGTGAAATTTTAATTGAAAGCGGTTTGCTTACAGAGAATCAACTCTCTATGGCTCTTGTTGAAGCAAAAGCTCTTGATGTTCCTTTGGGTTCCGCGCTTGTTAAGTTGAACTATGTTTCAATTGAAGACTTGAAAGATGCCTTGAGTATTCAACAAGGTGTCCAAATGGCGACATCTGAAGAAATTAAAGCAGAAGGGGATAATGCTTCTGCAATTTTGCCAGAAGTTTTCATTAGAACAAATAAAGTTATACCTATTTCGTCAAAAAACAACAAACTTGTAATTGGTATGGTAAACCCAGGTGATACTGCAACTATAAACGAAGTTGTATATCTAACCGGTATGGAACCTACCGTTATGATGATTACTCACTTTGAGTTTGAAAAGTATATTGAACAATTCTATGGTTCAAGCTCTAAAAATGCTGCTTCTGAAATTTTAGCTCAGATTAACACTGCGGAAGAGGATATTGAACCTGAAGAAAACCTTTTCGAGCAAGTGAATAAAGATATTGAAGATGCTTCAGGTGTTGTTCCAAAAATTGTAAATAAAATTGTTACTATGGGTATTGACCAAAAAGCGAGTGACATACACATCGAGCCTCGCTTTGACGGCTATGTTGTTAGATTCCGTTGCGATGGTATTTTGAAAGAGGTCATGAGAATACCTGAGCAAATCAGAAAAAGTCTTGTTTCTCGTTTCAAAGTTATGTCAAGAATGAACATTGCTGAACATAGACGCCCTCAAGACGGTAACTTCGGTATTAAATATAACAATAAAAAATACGATTTCCGTATTAATACATTGCCAGTTGATGGTAAAGAAAAGGTCGTAATAAGGATTTTGGCTCCTGCGGCTTCATTATCTGCAACTAAGACTGAAATTAATATTCCAGGCATGCTTCCTGAACAGCTCCAGCTTGTCAAAGATATGGTTACCGCACCAAATGGAATTATTTTAACTTCAGGTCCTACGGGTTCAGGTAAAACAACAACTCTTTATTCTTTGATTAAAGCATTGAATGATGTAACTGTTAATATTACAACAATTGAAGACCCTGTTGAAATTAGATTAGAGGGTATCAACCAATCTGCAACGAATGCAAAAGCAGGGATTACTTTTGCTGCTTGTATGAGAGCAATCTTAAGACAAGACCCTGACATTATTCTTGTCGGCGAAATCCGTGACTATGAAACCTTAGAAACAGCTATTTCTGCTGCACTTACAGGTCACTTAGTGTTAAGTACTGTTCACACAAACTCAGCTGCTGCAACTGTTACAAGGCTTATTGAAATGGGTGCGAAAGACTACCTCGTATCTTCAACATTAACAGGTGTTCTTGCACAAAGGCTTGTGAGAAGACTTTGCCCACATTGCAAAGTTGAGTATAAACCTACGCTTGAAGAAGCTAAAAAAATTCTGCGTGACCCTAA
>JAZNJP010000151.1:0-16130 GCA_045578125.1 Candidatus Gastranaerophilales bacterium
TAACTTTTTTACCGTCAGCATAAGAAATTGTCGTCTCTTCAATGCTTTCACCATCTTTTCCATCAATTGTGGAAACTTGTTCCACATCTTGCGCACCGTTTGGATATTTGGTTATTTTTTTATAAGTTGTTTCATCTTTACCGTTTTCATTTCGCACTGTTGATTTTTCAACAATTATTTCCTCACCATTTGGCTTAATTTCTTTTCTTGTGCAAGCATACGCATCAGATACACTATCAGAACCCAATATGTAATCATAGTCTTTCGCTAAAATAGAACCCGAAATATATTCCTTTTCTTCTGTGATTTTTGTGCCATCGGTTTCTGTGATTTCTTTTATTGTTTTGCGTATTTCCTCTCCTTTTGGAATAACGTCAATTTTTGAATGATAGATTTTGCCATCTGTGTGCAATATATTCTTTTCAACAAAAAGAGGGGTTTCGTCTTTATTTTTGTGCTCCGTGTATTCTTCAATAATGCCGTCAGGTTTAATCAATCTTCCTTTTTCAATAGTTGAGCCGTCAGGGTTCAGAGTTACATTGCAAGTTTTCTTTGTGCCATCAGGCAAAATTTCTTCAAGAATATTTGCATTCGTGTCTTTATCTCCTTTAAGGGTGAGTGCAATTCCACCAAGGCTTGCAAGAGCACCTGCTGGTATCATTATAGCTTTTGCAACTTTTGGAAGACGTTTTCCAAAAAGAGCAGCGGTTGCAAGCAAGAGCGAGCCTGCGCCAGCTAAAATGATATTGCCTTTTGCTTTATTCGAAACTTTATACGAGCCTAAAAATTCATCTTTAACAGGGGTTTGTTTTTGCCCAAAATTTTCCTTAGATGTGGCATCGTTATTGGGTTTTAACTTATTCAACAAACCAGCTTTAAATGAAATTTCCATACGCAATCCTTAAATATTCACTATTGTTTTATATAATTATATAAAACAGAATATCTATTTTAATTGCGCTAGTTTTTCAAGTTTCAATTTTTGGTCATATTCAACAAGAAGATTGATAAGCTCATCAAGCTCACCGTCAATTACTGTCCAAACATTCAAGTTATGGTTAATTCTGTGGTCAGTAAGTCTTCCTTGAGGGAAATTATATGTTCTAATGCGCTCCGAGCGGTCGCCCGTTCCAACTTGAGAACGGCGAAGGTCGGTTACTTCTTGCATTTGTTTTTGCACTTCCATATCATAAAGTTTTGCTTTCAAAATTTGAAGTGCTCTTTCTTTGTTTTGAAGTTGCGAACGTTCTTCTGTGCAGAAAATCATAATTCCTGTTGGTTTATGGAACACACGAACCGCAGTTTCGACTTTGTTTACGTTTTGACCGCCAGCACCGCCAGAGCGAGCAGTTGAAATTTCAAGGTCTTCTTGCTTCAATTCAACTTCAACGTCATCAACTTCTGGCATAACAGCAACTGTGGCGGTTGATGTGTGAACTCTGCCTTGAGATTCTGTTTGTGGGACTCTTTGAACTCTGTGAACACCTGATTCATATTTTAATTTAGAATAAATGTTTTCACCCTTAATTGAAATAACAACTTCTGAAACACCGCCTGCTTCGCAATCGCTAATTGATAAAATTTGAGTTTGCCAGCCTTGGTTTTGCGCAAATCTGAGGTACATACGCATCAAGTCGCCCGCAAAAATGTTTGCTTCATCTCCACCCGCAGAACCTCTAATTTCAAGCATGATGTCTTTGTCATCCATTGGGTCGCGCGGAAGCAATAAAACTTTCATTCTTTCTTCTAACTCAGGAATTTTTGCCTCATTTGTTTCAATTTCATTTTGCAAAAATTCTTTCATTGAAGGGTCTTTTTCGCTGTGCATAAGCTCACGAGCCTCTGCAATAGCGTCTTTTGCTTCTTTATATTCATGATAAGTTTTCACTGTTTCTTCCATAGATTTTCTTTGTTTTGATAAATCTCTGAAAGTTTCATAATCTTGCGCTGTTGCAGGGTCTGAAAGTTTAATGCCTAGTTCTATATAATTTTTTTCAATTTGTTCAATTTTTTCTAGCATGTCGTTCATAAAAAAATTCCTTTAAATGCCTTTAAAAACATTATATAACAAAATTTTTAAATTATTCTTGTATTTTTTTATTTTTGATAGATACTAGTTAAGTAAGGTTTTGAGATTGCTCAAAATTTTAAGCGCACGGCGCAAAATTTACAGCTTAATATCTTTTTAAAACATGGCAAGGTAGCTCAGTTGGTGAGAGCGCGCGGCTCATACCCGCGAGGTCGTGAGTTCGAATCTCACCCTTGCTATTTTTAATGCCAAAAAAATGAAAACGAATACAACCCTAACCCCATTTTTCAAAATCAGGCTCTTCGCAACCTAAGCAATGCAGACCACCTTGCCTATAATATATGTTCGCCATAATGTTATTTAAATCTTTATTTTCTTCTGACTTTCCACCGCTTATATGGTGAATATTTTTTATGTTTGGCGCTTTTGATTTTAATTCATTATCAAAAACAGAATCTAATTCTTTAAATTTTTTATCAGCATCCTTGCTTGACATTGCAATATAAGACAAACTGCCATCTGGAGCTTGATTTACAAAGCTATTCATGTAATTCACTTCCCCAGAATCACCAAACACACCTGCAACGCTTATTGGTTTAAAACCGCAATCTTTTAATTTTTGAATTGTTGTTGCATATTTGTCTTCTTTAGCAAAAAGAAACATTGCATCAAGCATATCCAAAGGGTCTTTTTCGCCTTGGTTTTTAATACCAAATTCACTAGCAACCATATCAGCCATATTTTTATCATTTATTAAAATATATGGATAATCAAGAGGTCTTAAAAACATGTCTATGTGAAACTCTAATTGGGGAACTATACATATATTTTCTTTTTTAACATTAAAATCCTTGCTTAATTGTTCTTTTGCTTGTTCTTCTAATATCTCAGTCTCATCAACTTCAAAAGAAACTTTGTCGCCCCCTTCAGTCATTGTGGCATACCCGCCCGGCATTTGAAACATCATTTTAAAAGGCTTAACATCTGACATTTTGCTTGCACGAGTAAGTTTTGCATCAAGAAATTTTGCAGCCGCCATCTCAAACACAACATCTTGCCCAACGATTAAATAATTTTCGCCATCTGGTTTTTTGCCAATATAGACATTACCACCTTCAAAAACACTTTGAGCATCTGTCGTTTCAACATCAAGTGCCTTGCCCAGTTCGCTTTCAAAATCAGGCTTCACGCCAGATACAAGCACTTGGCGTTTACCGTCTTTATCTACGATAATTTTATTATCTTGCGCCCACATATATCTTTCAGATGGTTCAGCATCGTTAATATCTTGATAAAGTTTCCCGTCTTGCTCTATTTGAACGCCAAAACCCTCTTTTTTACCCACCTCTTTTAGTTCGTTAAAAATATTTTTTTGAGATTCTTGAGTATTATTTTGTAAATATATGTTTTTAATTGGGGCTGCAGCATAACCTTTGAAATTTTGTTTGATTATTGGGGCTAATTTCATTTTGTCCTCGCTTAAAAGGGTTCTATACATTTAAAACACCTAAATATAAATTTTGCACATTTTGAAATTAGGTTTCAGCAAAAAAGCGGGTTTTAAACCCGCTTTTTTGCTGCAAGTATAAACGGATTAATATTTAATATATTCGCCCGTTTTTAATTTATCAATGTCATCTAAAATTTGTTTTTCGAGTTCTTTCATTGATTTTTGTTTTTCTTCAGGTTGAGCTTGTCTCCAAGCGTTTAACTCATCAATAAATTCTTTTGATGAAACAAGACATTCGCCTGTGCCCACTTTTGCAAAGTGTTTTTCAGTAAATTCTTCAATGAAGCCTTTATATTCTTCGATAATTGAATCAGAAATACCTTTTGCGCCTTTGTGGAAAGCATCCATATCTTTTTCAATGTCAGCCATTTTTTCATTTGAAACATCAGGTGCGCCAAGTGCGTTGCGTCTTACATGTCTAACGCCAGTTTTAGGGCCCATACCCATATCCAAAACAGCAAGTCTCGCAATTGATTCAGCTTGTCGCATATCGCCTGTGATGCCATATGAACCAGACATATTATAGAGCACTTTTTCAGATGAATGACCACCATATGAGCAAATCATATCCGCAATCATGCTCTCAAAGCAAAGCTCTTGGTTGTCTGAATCTTTATAATACATTGCGCCGCCATAATTTGCTCTTGGGTCAAGTGTTATAAAGTTCACCATGTCTGGCAAGTGCCAAGCAATACCTTGCTTTTCAGCGATTTCATACATCAATTGCAAAGTGAGTGCGTGCCCTGCCTCGTGCGATGTTACAATTTTCTTTCTTGCTTCTGGAATATGAGCTTTGTTTGGTCTTCCAGATGTTGTTCTTAAATATGCTTCAACAAAATCAGCCGAGCCAATTTTATCTTTTCCTCTTTCGGCCACAACGCTTTTTGAAGTTTCAAGCAAGTAAATCAAATCAACAACTGTAAAGCCTTTTGTTGTTTCGGCTAAATCCCTTATAACTTTTTGTTTTTCTTCAACTGTTTCACCTGCAATATCAAGATTCAACTTATTTACGTAATAATTAAGAACTTCTTGTCTTTCATTTGTGTCTTGAGGTGGGAACACGATAATTGAATCAAGGAATTTGTATGGTTTCATAATGTTCATATCAATCACTTCAGGCATATTAACAGAGCCCACCACAACTAAATTCACATCATCATTTTTTCTTGCATTTTCCATCTCGGCAAGTAATTGCGAAAATGCTTTTTGTTCATAAATTGAAGAAATGCCATAAAGTGGATTTGCTGCGAAATTATCAAAGTTTTCAATAAATATCATTGCTGTTTTGTTAGGATTTGCTTCTGCTTGAGCTTTTGCAAGAGAGACAATTTTTCTAATTTTCATCTCGGATAAATCAGCGTTTTGAGATAACATATCGATATCTTTGAGCGCAAAATCTTGAGCATTAATTGTAATCATTGGAATACCAGCTTCGCCAGCTATAGCTTCGGCGGTGTGTTTTCTTCCGCCACCATATGATGTGCCGTTATCTAAGTATGCGCTAATTCCTTTTGTGCCAATTGTTCTTGTTTTAATTTGGTTAACAATTGCTTCGGCATCTGCTCTTGTCATTGGACTTCCAACAATGTCATTTAATCTTTTCCCTGTGTCATAAACAACATTTATGCCATTGTTTGCATTTGAAGTTTCGCTTAATTTTTTAGTTTCAGCTGCAAATGTCTCAATATCTTTTGTTGTTATTTCATCTTTATCAACATAATATTTTTTAACGCCAGAGAGTAAATTCAAAGCTTTATCTGGATAATTTCCTTCATCTTGAGCAGTAAGTTCAATTGCTTTTGTTATTGCTTCTTTTGAAAAATCGCCTTTTGTTTCATTTTGAACGAATTTGATACCGTTTTCATCTGTTAAAAACGCAATAGCATCTGAAGCATTCAAAGAAGGCAGGGTTTGAACTGCATATTTAGAGAAAATATTTGTGAGGCTTGCACCCTTTTGTGTGTTCGCATAATATGACTCAGGTGTCATTGTAAGCACAAGTCTCACATTTCTATCATCGCCTTCTTTATTTGTTAGTTCATTTTTGAGCGTTGCAAGGTCAGCTTCAGTTAATTGACCTCCAGTTTTTCTGAATAAATCAAGTGTATTCACAATGAAAACTGTTGTTTTGCCTTTATATTCAGGGTCATATTTTGCTTTTTTTACAGCTTTATTCAAATATTCAAAAGTTGCGTGTTTATTTAAAAGCTCAATGTTTGTATTTTCTGGGTCGATTCCTTTATATGTTTGATTTGGTTTATTAACTAAATTTATAAAGCTTGAAATCAAATATTGAGAAGATTCAATGTCATCTGTTGGATACAAACAAATCGCATCGTTTCTAAGGCTTAAATTTTTCCAAATAACATCTGCTTTTTCGTCATAAAAACGCAAGTGGTTTTTCTTTTTCTTGTCGATGTCATCAACCATCAAAGCGTGTTGAAGGTCATAAACTAAATTTCTTGCTTCTTTTGTTAATTTTTTATCTTTTGTGTGATAAGCAGTTGACAAGAAATAAGCATCAAAATAGTTGTTTGATTCCATTTCATTTGCAAGCAAGTCATAAGTTTCAACCAAATCATTTGCGCAATCCATTGAAAGTTGTGGTTTCGATAATGACGGCATTTTGATTTTTGATTGAGGTTTAGATAATTCTTCTGCAATAAAATCGTTTTGCACAATTTCAATATGCTTATCCAAAACTTCTGCTATTTTTGCTCTTGATTTTTCATTTGATAGGGCAGTGCAATTAACAGCAATCATGTTTTCTAATTCAAATGGCATTTTAAGACGAGTTTCTTCATCGTGGTTTGCCCTTCCTTCGTCAAGCTCTTGAATATACTCTTTTAAAAATAAAAGTGAATTATAGTAAAAATGCCAAGTTTCCATTTCTTTTGCGCCAATGCTTTTTGCAAAATCTTGGGTCGCAGTGTAGATATCTTCTGCTTCTGGCGTGAAATTATCTTTCATATCTCTAATTTGTTTAAGACCAGCATGATCCATTTTGTTTGCAGTGAATGCAAGTTTTGTGTAATCATTCGGTAAAACTAAACTATTTGATACAATTGGATTTTCAACTTTATTTTCAACAATTTTCCCACTAGTTTTTGTTTGGGGAATTACACTCATTCCAATTGGATTAATTTTCATCTAACATATTCCTCATAATGTGTTGAAGTTACAAATCATGAAATTAAAATATTTTGCTAGAGAATTAATTTTAATTTATATTTTTGTTACATTTTGCAAAAAATAAAGTGTTTTTGAGAATTTATCAAAAGATTAATTCGAAATTATTTTACAATATTTATCTTCTTCAAACCACACACCATTAAATTTATTTTCGCATTCAGTCCTGTTTCTTATGCAATAACTTTGATTTTATGCTTCACACTTATTCCTGTGATAATCCCAACAGCCACCTTTATTTAAACATGTATCTATTTCAAAAAAACCTGCGTGCGGAGCAAACAAAAAGACAAGACCTGCAAAAAAAGTTATAAAAATAAAAGAAACAATTTTAAAAATCGCTTTGATTTTCACAAAAGACAAAGCCCAAATTGCAAACAAATAAGCAAGTACAATAACTGCATAGAAAATTGTTTCAAATTCAATTTTAAAACTTGCTAAAACAACGTACAGAAAAAACAACAGGGCAAATGAAGCCAAAATGCAAAATAGAATATATAAACCTTTTGCCATAGAAAAAATTGCTTTCATTTCTGCATCATACCATTATTTTTTTGTTTTGGAACTTGCTTGAGAGCTTCTTTAAGTGGTTTTATCATAACAATTTTATAGCAACACCCTGCAACACATGCTAAAATCAATTTATGGATAAACTTGATAAAATTTTCAAATGGACAAAAATCGCAAACATTGCTTTTTTGTTACTGCCTTTTGTCACCATACCACTTTCAATGTTACTTTTAGGCACAAATTTAGAAAAATACGTAGTGTATATTTGGATTAGTACTTTAAGCCCGAATATAATAATTTTTCCACTTTGTTTTATAAGTATTATATGCTTATTCTTTATAAGATTGCTCAAAAAGAATAAAACAGAGCTTGAAAAAAGAAGTCTGCGTTCAATTTCGCATTATCTGCTTTTCTTGATAACGTTAATTATATTTATAATGTTATTCTGTTTTTTAGTCAAAGATATAGATTAATTTTTTGGATAATATATCTTCTCCATCTCTTCTGCTTTTTGGTCGCAGTTTCCGCCGATAATTATCTTCGCAAATATATTAACGCACACAAACTAAACAAAGAAGTGAAGTAATAACTTTATTCTATGTTAAAATTGGGTTATGAAAAAATTACTAATCGCTTCGTGTTTAATACTTTCTTTTTGTCTCTTATTTATTTTGTTAAAACCAAATAAATATATTGAACAGAATAATCCCATTCCAAAGCATTTAAGTACACAATATAAAACCGAAATAGAAAAAATAATAGACATGGAATATCCGCTCGTTATTAAAAAAATTGATAATCTTGCAAAAGATGCGGAAGAATTAAAAAATAAGCTGCCGAACAATAAAGCTGTCAAAAACAATAACTTTCAACAAGAATATACCAATTTATGCCTAATTGCCGAAATATGCATTCCTGCAACAGATTTGGATTTGTACGCAAAAATTATGCAAATAACTCAAGAAAAATATTTAAATATTGAATATAAACCTTTTGCAACAGACAACCCTTCCGCTTTTAAAGATTATTTGCACCCATATTTTATTAACAACAATGTCAACCAGAATAAACTGGAAAGTATTAGCAAATATGCAAATAAAAAAATATCTGTGATTGAAAAATACTGCACGGAAATTGGAAAAATGCAAGGATATTAATAATCCAAGTAATCGGACGGATCTACAGCTTTACCACGATAATTACCATGTCTAATTGTGATATGCAAATGTGGGCCTGTTGAGATACCCGAATTGCCTGATTTTGCTATCTCCTCGCCTTTTGAGACCTTTTGACCCACCTCGACACTCCAAGATGAAATATGCCCGTACTCACTTGTGACATTAACCCCGTCAATTACCCCATGGTCGATTACAACATAATTACCATAACCTCGAGCAGCACCTGCTGCAATCACTTTCCCGTCATTAATCGCAACAACAGAAGTGCCCACTGGGCAAGCAATATCCCAACCATTATGATTTGTACTAGCACCTTCTTTTGGAGTTTTTCGCTGCCCATAAGCACTTGATATAACGCCCTTGCAAGGCATAACCCATTCTCTTATTTCATTCTTTGATATTGGCCTAGAATCAGCTTTCGTATTTTTTATGTTTTCATACATGTTTGTTCTGTTTTCCACAACCTCAACCCAACATCTGCAGTTAGGATGAAGAGGTTCAGGAACACTAATTTTTTCTCTAGGTAAAACTACTTAGAGAAAAACACCTATTTTTATAATCCTTAACCACACATGCAAAAATATTTTTGTTTATGTTTTATAATGAGTGAAGGTATCCAAGGAGAGTGTTATTATGTTGATTTCAAAAATTAGCCCAAGTTTTAGAGTAAATAATTTTAACTTCGGTGTACAAAAGCAGAACCAAAGAATTTCTTTTTCAACGCCGTGTGATACAGTTTCTTTCACAGGAAAAGTTCAAGAAGATAAAAAGCCTGAATTAAAAGAAAAAACAATTTATATTTTCCTTGGTGCGCCTGCAAGCGGAAAAGGCACACAAGCAAAAAAATTAGCTAAAGAATTAGGAATTGCGCACATTTCAACCGGCGACTTACTAAGAGAAGAAGTAAAAAATCAAACAGAAGCAGGGCTTGTTGCGCAAAAATATATGGATGCAGGCGAGCTTGTTCCAACAAGCGTATTCGAAGCAATCTTAATTAAAAGAATTGCAAAAGACGATTGCAAAAATGGTTATATTTTAGATGGTTTTCCAAGAAGCGAAGAACAAGCCGAAATGGTTGATGAGCTAAACAAAAAAGATAACGCTAAAATCAAAGTTATCCACCTTGCAGTTGATGAAGACAAGCTTGTTGACAGAATGCGCGCAAGAGCACTTGTCGAAAATAGAACCGACGACACACCTGAAAAGCTAAAAACAAGAATTGCTAATTTCAACGCAGTAAAAGATGTGCTCGTTAATTATTACGGCGATAAAATTATAGATATTGACGGAAACCAAGATATTGAAGGTGTTGAAGATCAAATTACAAAAACCATTCAAGAAGATTTAAAATAATTTAAATAACAAACAAAAAGCACGATTTTTAAAAATCGGGCTTTTTGTTTACAAAATTAGTGATTTTTGTGCCAAAAGTTGAAAAATAATTTATAATTAAACTATATTCCCGAATCGTCTAGTGGCAGGACAGAAGATTCTGGCTCTTCTAACGGTGGTTCGAATCCATCTTCGGGAGTTTTAATCATATTGTTTAAATATTTTGTATTATCTTATCAATAATCATAGAAGTCGAAATTCCTTCGGTGTAGGGTAAATAAATAACTTTAATATTAGCACCTTCAATTTCGCTTAATTCTTTTTCCCAACGTGCGTAGCGTTCATCTTGTTGCCAATCTGTTCCAACGAAAAGATAATTGAACTTATGCTTTTCCCAAAGTGGTAATTTTTCAAGAGTATCTTCAGCAACAACCTTATCACAATATTTAAGGGCGGATAAAACACTTATTCTATCTTGAAGAGAAAAACATTTATATTTTTTATTTTTTTCAAGATACTCATCAGCAAGCACACCAACAATTAATTTGTCGCACATTCCTTTGGCATTTTTTAATAAATTTATGTGCCCGCGATGCAGAATATCAAAACACCCTAAAGTAAAACCTACTGTTTCTTTTGTCATAAAATTGCTCTTTAAAAGTTGCGCACTGACACAATACTACATTGTATTTTTTGAAAAGTAAATATATTGGAAAAACTGTTCTTTGTATGATACCATTTGTTTTGTAGCAAAGGGATAACAAGAGTATGAGAAAACAAATTTTAATTTTAGCTCTTATATCCATGTTGATAATAAACCAGCCTGCATACGCCTACATTGACCCAGGCACAGGTAGTATGCTCTTTTCGGTAATTTTATGTTCAGTTGGTGCGCTATATTTTTTACTTCACTCATTAATTATTAAATTAAAATTTGGTTTATTTTCAAGAAAAGTTGTCTCTAAAACAAAACATAAATTTGCAATATATTCAGAAGGCAACCAATATTATTCTGTCTTTAAACCCGTTTTAGAAGAATTTGAAAAACGAGGCATTGAAGTTATGTATTATACTTCAGCTTCAGATGACAAAATTTTGAATGAAAATTTCCAACACATTAAAAAAGAGTATCTTGGCAAAGGAAATAATGCTTATTTTAAACTTGCTTTTCTTAAAGCTGATGTATGCTTGATGACAACACCGCAATTAAATGTGTTGCAACTAAAACGTTCACCGCACACGAAACACTATACTCACATTATGCACTCTATTGGCTTTTCAATGTTGTATAGACTTTTCTCTCTAGATTATTATGATTCAGTATTATGCGATGCTGATTATCAAGTAGATATGATAAGAAAAATAGAACGAAAAAGAAATTTACCGCCAAAAGAACTGCCTGTTGTCGGAAGCACTTATATGGATTTTAATCAACAAACGCTTCCAAGTAAAACACCCAAAGAACACACTCAAGTTTTAATTGCTCCCACTTGGGGCCCACAAGGTTTGCTTACTAAATTTGGGAATAAAATTTTAGAACAATTAATTGACGGCACCGATTTTGAAATTACCATACGCCCCCACCCACAATCATTAAAAGTAGAAAAAAACATAATTGCTGAACTTCAGAAAAAATATGGAAGCAACAAAAAAGTAAAATGGGATTTTTCATCAGATAATCTTCAAGCTATGGCAAATACAGATGTTTTAATAAGCGATTTTTCAGGAATAATGATTGATTACGCTTTTTTATTCAAAAAACCATTCCTATATGTTGACACTGAAATTAACTATGAAATATACGATTTTTGCGATTTAGATGAAAAAATACCATACAAACACAAAATCGCCAGTTTGATAGGGAAAAAACTAAACCCTGAAAACGGAGATATCAAAAATATTGCAAATTTAATAGAAGAAATTAAACGCAACTACAATCTTCAAAATATAGAAGAAATTCGCAACGCTACTTGGCAACATCAAGGAGAAGCTGCAAAAAAAGTGGTTGATTTTTTAGTGCAAAAACAATTGGAGGTTAGTGAAAAATAATGGAATTTTTATTTAACCTCATAGTTAAACCTCTGCAGTTATTGTTTGAATTTATTTTCACAAACACATATTACACAACTGAAAATATTATCTTATCAATTTTCATTTTAAGCTTTGCTGTTTCGATTTTATGCCTGCCCCTGTATCTTAGAGCAGATGAAATCCAAGAAGAAGAAAACGAAATCCAAAAAAAGCTTTCAAAAAGAGTCAATTCTATCAAGAAAAACTTCAGAGGTGATGAGCGCGAACTTCTGTTGCAAACTTATTACAAGCAAAATAATTATCACCCAATTATGGGTTTAAGACTTTCTTTAAGCCTTATTTTGCAAGTGCCGATATTTATGGCAGCATATACCTATTTTAACAGTTTGGGCTTACTAGAAACTATGCATTTTGGTGCAATAAAAAACCTTGGAACACCTGATGGGTTAGTTGAAATATTTGGAATTAAAATAAATATTCTTCCAATTCTTATGACTTGTGTAAGCTTGCTTGGAACCCTTATTTACGCAAAAGCAAAAAATATCAAAGGGAGCGGTACTTTAGTTGCGGTGAATTTAATTTTTCTTGCACTTTTATACAATTCGCCATCAGCGCTTGTTTTATATTGGCTATTTAACAACTTATTTTCTTTAATAAAAAATATCTGCTTGCTTAAAATATCAAGAGGAAAACTTATTAAATATTCTCTAATTTCAGTTTTAATTTTTTATTACATATTGCACAGAATGTTTTATATCCCACTAGATATTATGGTCTTTATTTTACTTGGGGTAATAATATGTAATCACGCAAAAATCAAAAATCTTAATTTTGATTTTAATTATAAAAAACTCTTTATTTTGAGTATGTGTGCACTTTGGGTAGTTTTAGGTGTGCTAATTCCTTCGAACATTATCTCGACATCGCCTATTGAATTTTCTTTCCAAGATGCCTCGCCAATAAACATTTTATTTTCAACTGCAACAATTTTTGCTGGTGCAATAATTTTTTGGGGGCTGTGGATTTATTATTTTGCCAATAAAACATTCAAAAAACTTCTCTCTGTTTGCTCGTGCTTAATTCTTGCATGTTCTATTATCAATCTATATTTAGCGAAAATTCCCCTAACGGCTTTAACCAACACGTTGAATTTTGCAATTCCAGATATAAATCTGCTGCTATATTCAAAATCCGAAATTGCATTATATATTCTTGCAACTGGAATTTCGTGTTCATTTATATTAATAGAAATATTCAAAAAACAAAGAACAAAAATTTTAATTAATATTGTGACCACAATATTAATTAGGACAATAATTTTATCCGCATATAATCTTTCAAAAATAACAATTACAACAATTGCTCTAAAAAAAGAAGAAGCAAAAATCGAGAAAAAGAAGCAAGAAAAATATATCAATTTAAGCTCATCGCACAAAAACGTGCTGATAATTTTTGTTGACAGGGCAATCGGAGCTTTTCTTCCAATCATTTTTAAAGAACACCCAGAACTTAAAAACCAATACAGAGGATTTATATTTTATCCAAACACTCTCTCATTTGCTGGCTACACGCTCCTTAGCTATCCAGCAATATTAGGGGGGTATGAATATACGCCCGTTGAAATGAATAAATCTGAAAAAAAATTTGAAGAAGAATATATTGAAGCTTTATCTGTTCTGCCAAAAATATTTGCAGACAACAACTGGAAAACAACTATCATTAACCCAATGGGGGCAGAATGGGAAAGAAGTTTGAATGAGGGGGTTCGCGAAAAAGATTTAAAAATTTTAGGCAAAATTGATTTAAATAAAAATTCGAATATAAACCATTTAAAAATTCCAAACCATATCATATACAATATGGAAACAGAAAGAAAAATCGAGTTTCCTGCAAGTGCTATCACGAAGCACAATCTTGTATATTTCAGCTTACTTTCATCAGCCCCTATTTTTATAAGAGATTTTATTTATAATGAAGGAAGCTATCACAGCATAGCAACAAAAAAAGACAAAAATAACATAATTGAAGATATATTTTTCTTAAAAAATTATGCTGAATTATCACTGCTTGATAAATTCACAACATTTTCAGAAGCAAATAACACATTCACAATTCTAAACAATGCCCTTCCGCACCACGGCGCAGATTTGAGTTTTCCAAATTACGACCTTTCAAGCGAAACTCAAATAAGCTATCAACCACCAGTGGGTCATAGCGAATGGCTTATTCGCCACTACAGCGTAAATGTTGCCACAATCAAACTTATTGGCAAATACTTAGATTTTCTCAGAGCGAACAATATCTACGACAACACAAAAATTATTATCGTTGCAGACCATGGTTACATTGGCACAACACTTCCTAAACCGTTAGATAACGTATTTCAAACAAAAAATATTACTCCATTTAACCCGCTTCTTTTGGTAAAAGATTTTGGAACACAAGAGAATTTTAAACAATCGGAAGAATTTATGACAAACGCAGATGTCCCAACCCTTGCAACAAACAATATAATTCAAAACCCAAAAAACCCATATACTAATAAAGCAATAAATAGCGAAGCAAAAAAAGAAGGAGTGGTTATAATCAAGGGTTACAAATGGAAACCAGAATTTTATCTAGGTAAAAAGCATATTTTAAACAAAAAAGATAGTTTTAACTTTGTGAAAGATAACCCAGCAAACCGCAACAATTGGAAAGTCGATTTAAATTACAAAGAAATTCAAAAATTAATTAAACCCGATGTAGAATAAAAGCAAGGCTAATAATTAACCAATTTTTTAATTTTAGTTATATTTATAAGTCTCAATGCCTGTTACATATTTTGCAATTTCTTTTTTAGAAACAGTAATTTCTTTGCTAGAATCCCAAGGGTTAACAATTGTTACTTTGTCACCTTTAACAGATTTAATGCTCCACATATGCCCGCCATTACCGGTAGAAAGTGTAACGCTTTTGCCATTAACATCTTTAACAGTTACAGGCTCTCCTTCTTTTTTATTACCTTGGAAAGCAATTGTTGCACAATATCCGCCAGGATTTTTTTCTAATTTGTCATACACAGACTCAAGTCCATTACCGCAAAAATCAGCAAGCCAAGGAAGTGCGCGTTGAATTTTTTCTTTGCTATACCAAGGTTTATCATCATGACTCCAATGGTCACGATTATAGTATACGCTTTCTGTACCCTTGCCCGTCAATAAAAACATAGCATCATAAGAGTAGCCCCAATCGATAGACCTGTCGCCATCTTTTGCTTGACCTTGTATGTAGCTGTTTGTTTTTATTTCACCACTTTTAATCTTATCCATTGCTTTTTCGAAAGCAATTTCCATAAGAAGCATATCGTCGTCGCCTGAAGAATATTTACCGGATTTTCTTGCTTCAGCCAATTCTTTGTCGGAAACAGTTATACCTTTACCAATTCCTTTTAAGTCAACTGTGCGGGTACCATTTCCATTATCTTTAATCGCATCTTTGATTATTTTTTGTCCTTCTGCCGAATAACTTAAGCTGTTTAATGTTGCAAGCAGCCAGCAATCAGCAGCATTGCCTTGTGCGGAATCACCTATTTTTTCATCAATATTATTGCCTTGCGCAGAATATTGTTGAACAGATTTTTTTGCACCAACATCTTGTGTTTTTGCCGTTTGGTTCAAAGATAGCATAGTGATATTAGAATCAAAAAAATTATCCAATTTGCTTGTGAAATCAGAAATATTGCTACCTTTCATAAATTCAAAAACTTGCTCGTAATTTTGTTTATTTGTTTCGCTTACTTTTGAATTATTATCACCCTTTAGTAGTTCCAACATTTCAATTGGGGACATTTTTTTGATATCAGTTGCCATCTAGAAAACCTCTATTAATTTCGTGTTATAAGTATATAAAAAATATATACTTGACTTAATTTCAAATAATTGAATTAAAGTTACAAAGTTTAACATTTAAGTGCTTAATGAAAAGGAATTTATGCTATAATTCCTCTATGGTAGTAAAAATTACATCAGCAACAGTTGTTGGGCTGGAAACATATAAAATTGAAGCTGAAATTGATACAGTCAATTCAATTCCGCAAATCTCAATTGTGGGTTTGCCTGATGCGGCAGTTAGCGAAGCTAAAGAACGTATTAAACTTGCAATTAAAAACTCTGGCTACCATTTTCCGCAAACAAAAGTGGTGATAAACCTTGCTCCTGCTGACCTTAAAAAAGAAGGAACAAGCCTTGACCTTTCAATGGCAATTGGCATACTTTTGAAAGAAGGAGAATTTGAGGCGGATTGC
Organism: Candidatus Gastranaerophilales bacterium; assembly: GCA_045578125.1. Taxonomy (GTDB): domain Bacteria; phylum Cyanobacteriota; class Vampirovibrionia; order Gastranaerophilales; family Gastranaerophilaceae; genus RGIG1918. The sequence goes on from JAZNJP010000151.1 coordinate 16,065, forward strand.
AAAGATATTGCATTTTTAGGTGAACTCTCGCTTGATGGAAATATCCGCCCAATAAACGGCACTCTT
>JAZNJP010000152.1:0-2947 GCA_045578125.1 Candidatus Gastranaerophilales bacterium
CTTCAAACATTGCTTTCACTCGTTCAAAATTTAAAGAGTTTATGTTTACGTTTTCTTCTAATACATCAATATTTGCAAGAGAAGCCAAAACTTTAAAATATGCAATTTTTACATCATATATTGCCCTTAAAACTTCTGCTTCATGATCATATTCAACGGCTAAAGTTTTATATTTTGACATGTTGATTTTTGCTGTCGTTTTGCCGAAATCCCAAATTAATTCTGAAACACCAAGGTTTACCCCTAGAGAATTTTCATGAGAATTAACAATTCTTGTACCATTGTTTGTGTTGTGTCCATAATTTACTTTTGCACTAAATCTTGGCGCATAACTTGATTTTTGAATTTTAATCCCATATTCTTCAACATTTATTTTTGATTCTGAAACCTGTAAATTTGGATTATGTTGAAGCGCATAATTGACACAATCTTCAATTGTCATAATTTTAAATCGAGCATTTGCGCCATTTTCATTAATTTGAGGAAGTTTTATTTCTGAAACACTTGCTTTTTTCTTTTCTTTTTTTGGTTTTTCAGCTTTTTTTGTTTTTATTTTATCTGCGCCAAGTTTAATTTTTTCTTTTACAAAAGTAAAAACATTTTGCTTTTTATCTTCAGTATTTTCAATAGCGAAAACTGCTTGCGAATTAAATAAAACGCAAATTAGCACAAAGCACAAAAATTTATTAAAACTCTTCATCGTCCTCGCAAGTTCTAGAATAATAACATGATAGCACAAGTGTTAAACAAAAAGAGTACTCTTAACGGCTGATTTATGCTTGGTTATAAGCTGCATTAATTTCAGCAATATTATTAAAATCAAACTCTTTAGGTAAATCGTATTTTTCTGTGTCTAGTGGTAAGAATTTACCGCCATACAAATCCTTAACAAGCCCTAATTCTTTTTTTCTTTCATAAAGATAAGCTTCACGTGTATATCCTTCAAGATTTGTTTTTAATTTGCTTGGATTTTTTTCATTAAGAGCATTATATTTTTTCTTGATTTCGTTATATTTTTTAGAAACATGCTTATTGTGACCCAATTTGTAGAAAACATCTTCCGTGTCTTTTAGGTTTTCTACATTTTTGCCCATAATTTGAAGTTCGCCGTCAAATTCATCATCTATTTTGAAGATGATATGAACTGCGTTATAGCCTGTGCTTTTTTGTTTTGTTAAGGAGTCACATGAATGTCCGCCTTGAACATCGTCGATGGTTTTTTTGAGTTTTTTAATCATTTTTGACGACACATATTGCATTTCGCCATCCGTAGCATAGTTTTTGATTTCTTTAACTTCGAGCTTACCTTTTTTGACTGCACTTATAATTTCATTGAAAATTGCATCGCCTTCTTCTTTTGAGCCATTTGTTAAAACAATTCTTGCCCTGATTGCATCTTGAATTTCAGCTCGTGCTTCTTTTTCGTTTTTCTTTCTGCCGCTAAGCATTTTTTCAATAATTGATGTAATTGATTTTTTGTTTGTTACAAGCATTCCTTTGCAGTCTTCACTTGGAAGCCAATCATATTTTTTGTTTTCAAAATTACAAACTGACGAAAAAGTGTTTTCCATTTTTGTTCTAAAAATCTTAAATGCAGCATCGGCGTCAATGGATAATCTTTTCGCCCAAGGCTTCACCGTAGCAATATCAGCTTTTTCTTCATCGGACACTCTTTTATTTTTATTTTGTTCCGCTTGTTCGACTTCAACATTTTTTTCAAAAACATCTTTTTCAGGGCCTTCAAGCTTCCCTTTTTTGAATTTGTGAGAGAAGCCTCTGCTGAGTCCGAAAGAAACATTATTGAAACTTGTATTTAAAAAACCTAACTTCATACACTTAGGTAAAACTTGAAAATAAAAAAAATTGCCTATTTTTTAAAAAATATTTTTAATATGTATGCATGATTAACCCATATTTAAAATTTGATAAAATTAAGCCAGAAAGAAGGTTAATATGGCTATAAGAGTTTTAATGTTATTATTGGGTTTGATTGTTGCTGTAAACATCATTCTCATTTCAGTTAGTTTAATTACTAAAGTTAATTTGTATAAAGAATACGGAAAACAAATTGTGGGCTTTTTTGTAGTTCTTGCGCTTTTTGTTGTTGTTGCATACACTGCATTTGCAATCTATGGATTAGTTTAGATGGCAAGAAAGAAAAAAAGCCAAAACATAAATTTGAATATTAATTTAAAGGAGATTTATAGTATGACATCAAACAGAAGTGCAATGTTGCTTGCTGTCGCATTATTGGTAGTATTTTTTGTAATTATGTTTAACCCAATTGCCATTGTTGGCGCAGGCGAAAGAGGTGTTAAAGTTACTTTAGGCAGAGTTTCTCCTCAAAGTTACTCCGAAGGTGTGCACTTTGTTACACCATTTATTTCAAAAATTAAAACAATGGATGTAAGAACCCAAAAAACGCATATCGAAACAGAGGTTTACACAAAAGATATTCAACAAGCAAGAATCAGTTATGTTATAAACTACAACTTAGAACCAGCATATGCCCATGTTGTATTCCGTGAAGTTGGTTTAGATTATGTTGATAAAATCTTAATGCCAGCGGCTGAAGGCGGAATTAAAGATGTTATTGGACGTTGGAATGCACAAGACTTAGTTGCAAACAGGGCAGCAGCAACTGCAAGTATTTTGAAAAACTTACAAGAAGCAATGAAGGGGCAACATATTAATGTAACTTCTTTCCAAATGACAGAAATTAACTATTCAAGTACATTTGAAAAAGCAATTGAAGCTAAAGTTACAGCAGAACAAGAAGCCTTGAAGGCAAAAAATAAAACAGTTCAAATTCAAGAAGAAGCAAAGCAAAAATTAATTTCTGCCGAAGCTGAAGCAAAATCAATGAAAATAAGAGCAACCGCGCTTACTCAAAACAAGGCACTTGTTGAATATGAAGCAGTACAAAAATGGGACGGCAAAATGCCAC
>JAZNJP010000153.1:0-2510 GCA_045578125.1 Candidatus Gastranaerophilales bacterium
ACAAAATGTATTTATCAATTAGCTTAGTTTCCGCCCATTTTTTCTCAATTTTAAAACGGACTTCTTTATAGAGTTGTAGTATTTTTTCCTTCATTATTATACATCTCAAGTCTTTGCTTTTGAATTTCTTCAAACAATTTCATCTTCTCATCGTCGGGCAAATTTTTCAAGTTATTTAACTTTTCTATAAATAATTCACAAACCTTGTTAATGTTTTCTGAATTATATTTCATAAAATCAATACTCATTTGAGGCGAACCGCAGGCAAGACGGGTCATATCTCGAAATCCACTTGCAGCAAGGAGTTTAGAGTATTTTTCATCTTTTGCAATATCGAATAACGCAATTGAGGCAACAAGCGGAAAATGAGAAATTGCAGCACAAGCCTTGTCTTGTTCCTCATTTGAGCAAATAACAGGAGTTGCCCCCATTTCCGATATTAAATCTTCAAGAATTTTACATTCTTGCTCTATAACCCATTTAGCACCTTTAAAAAGATTAATATTAGATGATGCAAAGCCTGTTTTTTCGCTTCCCGCCATAGGGTGAGTTGAAATTAAATTATATTTTAAATTATCACGCACAATAAAATTCTTAACAGATGAAATTTCTGTCACAATTGTATTTTCTGAAACAATACCGTTCAAAGCTTGTAAAGTTTCATTAATTTTATTCATCGGACGACACACAAAAACAACTTCGCAATTTGCCAAAATGTCATAACTTGTTGAAGTTTTGGCATATAAAGAAGCTTCTTGTGCACTTGTCGCGCTAACGGCATACATTTTGTGGCTCTTACTCAAAGCCTTCAGAATTGAACCGCCAATTAAACCTAATCCAATAACTCCAATTTTCATTTTTATATTATAATACAAAAAAGTAGTTTATGAGGCTTAATTTTATGGAAATTAAAAAAGGCAAAGCATTTAAATTTGGAGATGACATCTCAACTGACCATATTGCACCAGGGCGCTTGTTTCACTTAAGAAGCAACCTAGAAGAGTTTTCAAAACACGTACTTGAAGATGCTGATCCAACTTTTGCAAGCACAATGCAAAAAGGCGATTTTGTTGTTGCAGGCAACAATTTTGGTTTAGGTTCATCAAGAGAGCATGCTCCTCAAATTATTAAAATAGCAGGCGTTGGCGCTGTTCTTGCAAAAAGCTTTGCAAGAATTTTCTACAGAAACGCAATTAACATTGGGCTTCTTGCAATTGAATGCGATACCGATAAAATTGACGCAGAAGACGAGCTTGAGCTTCATATTGAAGAAGGCATTTTGAAAAACCTAACAAAAAATATTGAAATCAAAATTATGCCACTTCCGCCTGTTATGGTGAAACTTCTAAACGACGGCGGGCTTGTTGAACATATTAAGAAAAACGGAGATTTTAATTTTGCATAATATAACTTTAATTCAAGGTGATGGAATTGGTCCTGAAATATCAGAAGCTACAATGAAAATAATCAAAGCGGCAGGGGTTGAAATCAACTGGGATATTCAAACCGCAGGCGCAGATGTTATTGAAACAGAAGGGAAACCGCTTCCTGATAGAGTTTTAGAATCAATCAAGAAAAACAAAGTGGCACTCAAAGCTCCTGTTACAACGCCAATCGGCAAAGGTTTTAGGTCTGTTAATGTCGAGCTTCGTCGTGCCCTTGATTTATACGCAAACATTAGACCTTGCAAAAATATTGAAGGGATTAAAACTCCGTTTGATAATGTTAACCTTGTTGTAGTTAGAGAAAACACAGAAGACCTCTACGCTGGCTTAGAAGAAAAAATTGACGACAATACAATCCACGGAATTAAGCTTATTACAAGAAGCGCCTCAGAGCGAATTGTTGATTACGCTTTTCAATATGCGCTTAAAAATAATAGAAAAAAAGTTGTTGCAGTAACTAAAGCAAACATCTGCAAAATGTCTGATGGTCTGTTTTTAGACTCTGCTCGAAATGTTGCAAAAAAATATGAAGGCAAAATTGAATATGGTGAAATTTTGGTTGATAATTTATGTATGCAACTTGTTCAAAACCCTTCAAAATTTGATGTTTTAGTGCTCCCTAATTTATACGGGGATATTGTTTCAGACTTAACGGCTGGGCTTATTGGTGGGCTTGGTGTGGCGCAAGGCGCAAACATTGGTAAGGACTGTGCAGTGTTTGAACCAGTGCATGGCTCAGCGCCAGACATCAAAGGTCAAAACCTTGCAAACCCAACGGCACTTGTTCTTTGTGCTTGTGAAATGCTAAATTACATTGGCGAAGGCGATGCATCGAAAAAAATCCAAAACGCAATTTATAAAACCCTAAAAGAAGGTAAATTCTTAACTAAAGACCTTGGCGGTTGTGCTAAAACTACCGAATTTACTGATGAAGTTATTAAAAATTTAGGGTAAGTTGCTATTTTTTCTTCCCTCTAATAAACCCTAAAACTCCATTGATAAATGTTAAAGGGTGTACAGGGCAACCTGCAATATATAAGTCTATTGGATATTTTTCTAAAAATT
>JAZNJP010000154.1:0-2198 GCA_045578125.1 Candidatus Gastranaerophilales bacterium
AATCTTAAAGGACCCAGAATCTTTCGATTATGACCAATTTACAGTTAATGTTGTAACTTTAGCAGAAAAATATGCTTCTCAGTCAAATCCAGAATTAACAATTGATGAGATGGTTGAAATTTTTGATAATTATGAATTCAGATAGGCAAAAAACAAGTTTTGCACAAAATTTTTCTCATTAAGTATGTTACTGAGGGACTTCGTCCCACGTAAATTTAGTCCAGTTTAGCTCTGTCTGCCGAAGCTCAACGCTTCGCCATCACGGGCTTACACACCTATTGTTTTTCTTCTAAAATCTAGTGCATCGCACTACGATTTTAGTTCGAAAAATTGGAGATGGCGAGAATGCCTTGGATTTTGCTTCACACTACGTTTTCATTTGCTTCATTTGCAATTTTGCAAATTTTCGCTCATTACACTCCGTGCTACTTCGTGTCTACGCTTAACGCTTCGCACTACGCAAAATCCGCCGAACTTCGCTATAATGCTATCGCATTATGCGAGTTCATATTTTCACAACACTACATATTTATTAATTTATCATATGCAATATGACAAATTAATAAATGGAGATGGCGAGAATCGAACTCGCGTCCAAAATGAAGACAAGCAAGCCTCTACGAGCGTATATGTTTATTATTCTCGAATTACCAAGGGAAACATCAAAAACCTAAGATAAATCAAAGCATTTTATAAAGGAAATGCTAAACCCTGAGAGTGATCTTGACGCACATAACTCTCATTTGTGCGCTGTATTTGCGAAATTGACCTGACTAACCTGCAAATTCAGCTAATCAAGTGGCTGAGCTTTGTCTTATGCAGCTCTTAGAGCTCTTCTTGAGAAAGCATTTTCAGCATTTACAACGTTATTAGCGTTTATTTTAATTGACTGTTGGTAACGCAGAACATCACCTGCGACTCGCAACCTGATTGGCAAACACCCTGTCAAATCCAAAACATCCCCATATTCAATTCTCAATGTGCAATTTAAGTATAACATAATAATTTTCAATATTTAACCCGAATCTTTAATTTTTGCCCAAATGGGTAATTTTAAATTTTTTTTAATAAGTTATTGTAAGCCTTGAGATAGTTTAGATTAGGAAGACATTATGGGAAAAGAAAAAATCTTAGTTTTTGATGCACAACAGAGTAATATCGAAATTTTAAAAAGTATTCTTGAGGAGTTTGATTTTAAAATATATGGCACAAATAGCAAAGAGTGCTTTTTTGAATTGCTTCAAGAAAACGAGTTCAATTTAATTTTTTATGATGTTAACGGCGAATTGCAAAATATTTCTAAAACTTTGAAAAAAATTGTGAGCACAGAATTAAATCAAAATGCTTTGCTTGTCTTGACTTCCGATACAAACGCACAAAACATTGAAATTGGCGATAATATTATTTCTTCTGTTCAAAAGCCATTCAATATAGAGTTTCTTAAATCTCTCGTAAGAACTTTTATCCGTATAAATGCCAACAAAGAAGCAGCAATAAAAGATTTATATAATTCTCTTGCATGTTTTGTGCACGACCTTAAAACCCCTCTTGTTGCGCGTGATTACGCTTCAAAAATGTTGCTTGATGGTAGTTCTTTGTTAAGTGAATCTCAAAAGGAGGTGCTTCAAGAGCTCCATCTTTCAACAAAATATTTACTTGCGCTAACTAACAATTTTCTTGCTAAATATAAATATGAAAATTCGAAAATTGTGCTTTCGAAGTCTTTAAGAGATATTGCTCTTGATTTGCGCGAAGTTTTATTTGAAATTAAGTATTATGCAAAAAGCAAGTTTTGTGAAGTTTTGCTAGAAGTGCAAGATGAATGTTTTGCGCAATACGATGAAATAGGGATAAAAAGAATTTTTTATAATTTGCTTATAAATGCAATAAAATATAGCCCCAAAAATTCTGAAATTAAAATAACTTTGGTGGAAAAATCTGGCAAAGTTCACTTAATTGTTGAAAATTATGCAGAAGAAATAGAAAAATCTAAATTCAAGAACATTTTTAAAAAGTTTGTTTCTTATGGGAAAAATGCTGATAGTACAGGTTGCGGAATTGGTCTTGCAATATGCAAAAAAATTGCAAAAATGCACAAAGGTGACATATCTGCAAAAATTGAAAAATTGCAAGATGAAAAATCTAATAAACTTTCTAAAATAATTTTTAAGATGACTTTGCCAAGCATTGAAAACAAG
>JAZNJP010000155.1:0-16299 GCA_045578125.1 Candidatus Gastranaerophilales bacterium
ACTGTAGAGGCTCTTCAAGCAGACAACAGTGAAAAAATTTATATAGATGCAACTCTTGGCGGTGGCGGGCATAGCGAACTTATTTTAAAAAAAATTTCACCAAATGGTAAATTAATTTCATTTGATTTAGACGAAGATGCAATCCAGGCCTCAAGTGTTAGATTAAAAGATTACAAGAACATAAAAATTGTAAACGAAAGCTATGGAAACATTCCAGAAGTGCTCAGCATGCTTGGAATAGAAAAAATTACTGGCGGAATTGTTTTTGACTTGGGCGCAAGCTTTCATCAATTTAACAAGGCGGAAAGAGGGTTCTCATTTCAAAAAGATGCCCCTCTTGATATGCGCTTTGGCGAAAGCCAAACAAAAACTGCAGCAGATGTTGTAAACACCTACTCCGAGAAGGAATTAACGGAAATATTTTCAAAATATGGCGAAGAAAGATTTTCGAAAACAATTGCTCGTGCAATTGTAAACAATAGACCAATTCACACAACTTTACAATTAGCAGATTTGATATGCAAATCTACACCTCGCACAAATTCCAAAATTCACCCTGCTACCAAGGTTTTTCAGGCGCTTCGCATTGAAGTAAATAACGAATTGTTAAATTTTGAAAATACTTTAAATAGATTGCTCCCATTATTATCTTTAGGTGCTATAATTTCAGTAATAAGTTTTCATTCTCTAGAAGACCGTATCGTAAAAAACTTTTTCAAAAAATATTCATCAAATTGCAGATGTCCGCTTCACCAACCTCAATGTACTTGTGAAGGCAAAATATTAGAATTAGTGGACAGGAAACCGATACTACCAACAGAAAAGGAAATATTAGAAAATCCACCTTCAAGAAGTGCAAAACTTAGAGTAGCAAAGGTAATTAAAGAATTTAATCGGGTTCAATAAGTTGAATTACAGCGATAAAAAAAATAAAAATAAACCCAATTCAAAACAAGGGGCGAAAGCGCCAAGACTGCGCGCTGTGCATCCTAGGGTAACAGAACCGAATATAAGGCAACAATCAACTTACCCAAGGCAAAATACATACGCACCAAACAGTAAGCCACAAATAATCAGTGGTTATTTTGTACAAGAAACGCCTTACAAAGAAAAAACAATTTCGAAGTTCAACAAAACTTTGTGTTCAATTCTTGCCGTTTTGGTTGTAGTCTGCATGGCAAGCTACTATTGTGTTGTAACAAGTGAATTAGAGCTCAATAATCTAAGAAAAGAAACTTTGAGTCTAAACTATGAAAACGAAGAATTAAGAAATGAACTCGATAGAAAACAATCTTACAACAATGTTGATAAAGTTGTTTCTAACAAAAGCAATTTAAAAATGGCAAGCGAAATTATAAAGGTTCAAGCAAGCACAGCACCTGTTGTTAAACAAAATAAAGCAAAAAGGGAAAGAAGTAGCGTTTGGACTTTAGGTTACTAGACAAATGAAACCGAAGTATCATAAAAACAGGGAGTTTGACAAAAGAATTGAATATTTGCGCTGTGTTTTTGCGCTTTTTATTTCCGTTCTTGTTATACACCTTTTTATGACACAAATTGTTGACCTGAAGAAATTTAGAAACAAAGCAAAAAATCAAAGAACAAGTAAACTTATAGCACTTCGAGGTGATATTGTTGACAGAAACAATATGAAGCTCGCTGGAGATAAAATATCTTATGACATTTTTGCTATAAAAAAAGATTTTGACCATACTCCAGCTGAACTTGCAGAAATTCTATCACCACATCTTGGTATCCCAAAAGCACAGTTAACAAAAAAACTTTCCAGCAAAAACAAAGTAATCTTACTGAAAAAAGATGTAGATAGAAAAACATCTAACGCCATAATGAAGTTGGGTTTAAGGGAAATTTCTAGAGATTTAAAAAACAAAAGAGTTTACCCGCAAGAAACTCTTGCAAGCCATGTTCTTGGTTTTTACAATCCAAATGCCGACATTGCGGCAGGAATTGAACAAACAGCAAAAGATAGACTTGAATATGTTGATAAAAACCTACGATACGAAAAAAGCAGGCGCGGAGATATTATATACGGAATTGGAACAGACCCTGCTAAACTGAGCGAACTCTTAAAAGGAAATACTCTACAATTAACACTCAACAGCGCAGTGCAACACGTATGCGAAAAAGCCCTATACAAAATGATTATAAAATCAAAAGCCAAAAGGGGTGCAGTCATTGTTATGGAGCCATCAACTGGCGATATTTTAGCGTTTGCAGTTTACCCATTTTACAACCCTAATAATTACACAAAATATTCAATGACACAGATGAAGAACTGGGCAATAACAGACATTTATCCACCAGGGTCAACCTTTAAAATTTTAACTCTTGCTTCAGGCTTTATAAATAAAAAAATAAACAAAAACACCAAAGTTTTAGACACTGGGAAAGTTGAAATCGGGGACTGGAAAATTACAAACAGTAACTATAAGAAAAACCCATATCCAGGACTTATTGACCTCGTGTATCTTCTAAGGTATTCCTCAAACGTAGGCGCCATAAGAGTTGCTCTTTTAATGTCTGATGAAGAATTTTACAATACACTCAGAAGTTTCAATATTGGGCAAAAAACAGGACTTGACCTGCCAGGAGAATCCTCTGGGCTTCTTCCTGCGCCACATATTAGAAAATGGGGTCTTGCAAAAAAAGCAAGTATGGGCTACGGTTATGGAGCTTCAGTTACAGCAATTCAAATGGCGGCCGCAGTTAATGCCATTGCAAACAAAGGCGTTTGGGTTACGCCACACATTATAAAATATTCCCCAGAGGAAGCTGAACAAAAAGTTGCAAAAAGAAGAGTTATGGAAGAAGCTGATGCAAAAGCTCTAACAGAGCTCATTGTAAAAGCTGTTGATAGTGGCAAAACTGGAATTGATGGCTACAGCTTAGCCGCTAAAACAGGAACTTCCAGAAGGTATGACGACAAGAAAAACGCATTTTCGAAATATTACTACACCTCGATGGTAGGTTTCTTGCCAGCAAGCAATCCAAAAGTTACAATATATGTTGTAATAGACAGCGCACAAGGAGAAAATATTTATGGTTCAACCGTAGCAGGTCCTGTTTTCCGTGAAATTGCACTCGACTTAATAAAAGTTTTAAATATTAATCCAGATAGATAAAGAGGGAAAAATGGAATTAAAAAGAATAATTGAAAAAATTAATCCAAAAGAAATAATAAATATGAAAAATGTTGAAATTATAGGCATTTCCTATAATTCAAAAACAATCAAAAGTCATGAAATTTTTGTTTGTTTAAAAGGTGAACACGTTGATGGGCACGATTTTGCACAAATGGCATTTGAAAAAGGAGCATCAGCTCTTGTTTGTGAAAAACCATTAAACATTGAAATTCCGCAACTTATTGTTAATTCAACCCAATCAACCATTGCAGACCTTGCAGATTGTTTTTACCACTCACCATCAAAATCTTTAAATTTAGTTGGTGTTACAGGAACAAACGGTAAAACAAGTGTTACCCACTTAATTCAAAAAATTATGGAATACAACAAGCAAAAATGCGCAATCATCGGAACTCTTGGCTACAAGCTTCATTCAAACGGTGATTATTTTGAAGCAAAACACACAACACCTCAAGCGCCAGAGCTTCAGGCAACGCTAGATAAAATTTTGCAAAATGAAATTGATAACGTAGTTATGGAGGTAAGTTCACATTCGCTTGACCAACATAGAGTGAAAAATTGCGCATTCAAAGGGGCGGTTTTCACAAACCTCACCCAAGACCATCTAGATTACCATATAACAATGGATAATTATTTCAATTCCAAAGCAAAACTTTTTGAATCTCTTGCAGATAATGCATTTGCGGTTATAAATTTAGATGACAAATGGGGTATAAGATTTCTTGAGAGAACTTCAAAAAGCGCTTGGGTTAAAACATACGCAATAAATAAGCAAGCAGATGTTATGGCGCAAAACGTTGAATTTAGAGCAGACGGTGCAAAATTTACATGTGTTACAAAAGATAAATCACTTGAAATTAAATTGCACTTAAATGGTCTTTTTAGCGTTTACAATGCGCTTGCAGCTATTGCTGCAACGCTTTCAATGGGCGTTGATTTAGAAACAATTAAAGAAGCGCTGGAAGGCACTCGTGGTGTTTCAGGGAGATTTGAGATAGTGCACGCTAACCCAATGGTAATTGTTGATTACGCGCACACTCCAGATGGACTTGATAACATTTTGCGCGCCGCAAGAGAACTTGTTTCAGACGGGGGCGAACTTATTTGTTTATTTGGCTGTGGCGGAAACAGAGATGCAACAAAACGACCAAAAATGGGAAAAATCGCACAAGAGTTATCAGATAAAATTATAATCACATCAGATAATCCACGCTCTGAAGAACCAAAACAAATCATATCGGACATTATGGCGGGGCTTGAAGGTGTTAACCCAAAATCTGTTTATGTTGAGATAGATAGAGGTGATGCTATTAAACTTCTTAAAAAAATCTCTAAACCTGAAGACGTGCTTGTGGTTGCAGGAAAAGGACATGAAGATTATCAAATCTTAAAAGATAAAACTATTCACTTTGATGATAGAGAAGAAGTGGTTAAAGCGTTTTCAGAATAAAAATATAATATATTCAACAAACAAAAGGTCAGACCGGAGCTATGGTTAGCTCCGCTGCCAATAGTATTATAACAAATGCTGAAATAATTCTCGATTGTGTTTAAAATTAATACTTTGAAATTATCTCGTCAATTCCTGCTTTGCAAAGTGAATAAATTTCGTCAAGTTGTTCTTTTGTGAATGCCTCGCCTTCGGCAGTTGTTTGAAATTCAACAATTTTACCGGAGCGCGTTATAACAACATTAGAATCAACTTGAGCAGTTGAATCTTCAGCATAATTAAGGTCAAGCACAACTTCGCCATCAACAATTCCAGCACTTACCGCACCTAATGGTTCGATAATTGGATTTTCGGTGAGTGAACCATCTGCCATTAATTTTTCAACAAGAATTTGAAGCGCAACAAAGCCACCGCAAATTGATGAAACTCTTGTGCCACCATCTGCTTGAATAACATCAGCATCAATTGTGATTGTTCTATCGCCAAGTTTTTTAAGGTCAACAACAGAGCGCAAACTTCTTCCGATTAGTCTTTGAATTTCTTGTGTGCGGCCCGAAATTTTCGTTCTTTCCCTTTGGCAACGAGTACTAGTGGAAGACGGAAGAAGAGAATATTCAGCAGTTAACCAACCGCCAACTTCATCTTTTGGCATCCATTTTGGTTTAACATCTTCATACGAAGCACAAACAATAACTTTGGTATCACCAAATTCAACAAGAACAGAAGCCGGTGCATTTTTAGTAAAGTTTTTTGTAAATTTTATAGGACGCAATTCATTATTTTTTCTGCCGTCAAATCTCATATTAATTCCCCTCTAAATAAAATGCTCGCAGGGCTTGCGCCCTGCTCACATAAATAATTATCAACTTTGCAAACAAAATTAGTTTTTATTTCTGTCTACAATTTTTCTTTCTTTAATCCAAGAGAATAAAGAACGAAGTTTTGTACCAACTTTTTCAACTAAATGTTCTTTGTTTTCTTCTCTTAAACGATTGAAATTAGCACAACCTGAATTCATTTCATTTAAAAATTCATCTGCAAATTTACCACTTTGGATTTCAGATAAAATTTTCTTCATTTCGGCTTTTGTTGCATCTGTGATAACTCTTGGACCACGAGTTAAGTCACCGTATTCAGCAGTATTTGAAATAGAATATCTCATATCTGCGAGGCCACCTTCGTTGATTAAGTCAACAATAAGTTTCATTTCGTGCAAACATTCAAAATATGCCATATATGGAGAATATCCAGCTTCAACAAGTGTTTCAAAACCAGCTTTAATTAATGCTGCACAACCACCGCAAAGAACTGCTTGTTCACCAAAAAGGTCAGTTTCTGTTTCTTCTTTAAATGTTGTTTCAATAATGCCTGCTCTACCTGCTCCAATTGCACTAGCGTACGCAAGAGCAACCTCACGAGCATCACCTGATGGGTTCTTTTCAACAGCGATTAAGCTTGGAACACCTTTTCCTGCTTGATACTCACTTCTAACAGTGTGCCCTGGTCCTTTTGGTGCAACCATAATTACGTTAACCCCTTCAATTGGAACAATTTTTTTGAAGTGGATTGAAAAACCATGAGAAAACATTAAATATTGACCAGCTCTCATATTTGGAGCGATTTGTTCTGCAAAAACTTTACCTTGAATTTCATCAGGAATAAGAATTTGAACAACATCTGCCCATTTAACAGCGTCTTCGATGCTCATAACTTTAAGACCTTCTGCGGCTGCTTTTTTAGCGCTTGCGCCGTCTGGCCTTAAACCAATTACAACATCAACGCCTGAATCTCTTAAATTATTAGATTGGCCATAGCCTTGCGAACCATAACCAATAACTGCAACTTTTTTGTTCATAATGTGGTTTGTGTCAATGTCTTTGTCTAGGTAAATCTTTAATTCTTCCATTTGTGTCTCCTTTCGAATTATAACCGATTGTAACATAATTTAAATTAAATAGGCAATTTTTTGAAGAAAAAATACTTTATTAATGCATAGGAAGTTTTAATAAATACGGGAAGAATATGGGTTTAAAAAATTTTATCGGAAAATTATTCCAAGCAATTTACAATTTGGAAGAAAAAATCGAATTTAGCCAAAGATTTACACAATCAGAAATTAATGAAATTTTATCAAATTCAAAAGCAGAAAATATGCGTTTCTTAGTTGACTTGCTTAAAATCAAAAAACTTAGCGCATTTGATGTATCATACATTCTATCTCTTGACAATTTGAGTGAAGAAAAAATTGCAACAATAACTCAAGCTTCAAAATTATATTCAGCAGAGGAATTTACTTCTCAAGGCCAAACTTTTTCAGATTTTATATCGAAAGTTTGCGCCAACTTAGATATGCTAAATTCTTCAAACATTGATTACTTTAAAGAATTAGCACTTTTAAGAAGTGAACTATATGATTTTACAGAACTTCTAAAAAGCCCAGCACAAATGCTCCAAAAGGCTCAACATAAAGAAAGCTTTGAATTTGTAAGAGTTTTAGTTAAATAGCACTCATTATCCAAGTTCTGGATATAATGGAAAATCTTTGCAAAGTTTCAAACTTCTTGCACGGAGGTTTTCTTTTGTGTCGCGCTCAAGTATTCCGTCTGCAATAATTTTCCCAATTTCAACCATTTGTTCTTCCTTAAAGCCCCTAGTTGTTGCAGCGGGAGTACCAATTCTGACACCCGATGTTACAAAAGGACTTTGTGGATCATTAGGGACAGTGTTTTTGTTTGCAGTAATACCAATTTCTTCAAGCATATTCGCAACATCTTTCCCAGTTTTACCTAATTTCCTAAGGTCAAGTGTCATCAAGTGGTTTTCAGTTTTACCACCAACAATATCAACACCTTCCGAAATCAAGGTTTTTGCAAGTGCGTCCGCATTTAATACAACTTGTTTTGCCCAAGTTTTAAAATCATCGCTCAAGGCTTCTTTAAGTGCAATTGCTTTTGCTGCAATAATGTGTTCTAGCGGCCCACCTTGAACACCAGGGAACACTGCCTTGTCAATCCCAAGCGCATGTTCTTCTTTGCACATAATGATACCCCCACGAGGACCTCTTAGGGTTTTGTGAGTTGTTGTTGTCACAAAATCAGCATAAGGAACAGGGCTTGGGTGAACCCCTCCTGCAATAAGACCCGCAATGTGTGCTATATCTACCATTAGATATGCACCAACCTTATCTGCAATTTCTTTAAATCTTTTAAAATCAATAACTCTTGGATAGTTGCTTGCACCTGCAATAATTAATTTTGGTTTTTCGGCTATTGCTAGTTCTTCTAGTGCATCATAATCAATAACACCATCTTCATTTACACCATATGAAACAATGTCAAAATATAAACCAGAGAAGTTTACAGGTGAACCATGGGTTAAGTGTCCGCCATTTGATAAATCCATACCCATAACCTTATCACCTGGTTTTACGGCATATAAAAATACTGCCATATTTGCTTGCGCGCCAGAGTGTGGCTGAACGTTGGCATGTTCGCAACCAAACAATTCTTTACAACGATTTTGAGCCATTTCTTCAATTTTATCAACATTATCACAACCATTATAAAATCTTTTGTATGGTTTTCCTTCTGCATATTTATTTGTTAAAACACTTCCAGAAGCTGCCATAACGGCAGGAGAAGTGAAGTTTTCAGAAGCAATTAACTCAATTGTTTCTTGTTGTCTTTTAAGTTCAAGTTCTATATATTTTGCAACTTCTTCATCTGTTTTTTTAATTAATTCAAGTTCCATTACCTACTCCCTTATTCTATTTTTCTCAATTATAACAGCATTATTTTAAAGGGCAATTTGTAAATTTAAGTATTTATACCTAAGTAATTTTGCGTATATTTTTGCAACATTAATTTACCTATCCTTGAAGTCAAAGGAGGATATATGTTTGAATTTAACGAAAAAAACTTTTTAATTAAAGGAAGAAGAGGAGACAGCGCAAGGTTTATTTTAAACTTTTCAAGCCCTGTTGATGAATATTGTATTCATTTTTTTATAAAGAAAAATATTTGCGACAAAGACTCAATAATTGAGAAAAAAATAATAAACCCAACAACAAAAGCTGTTGCAATCGAACTCACAAGTAAAGACACAGAAAAACTTGAATGCCCAAACTTTGGTTTTGAGCTTTATTTTTGGGGTGTAAAAATTCATAAAGGGGATAATTTCACACAAACAATAATCCCTGAAAAATTTAAAAACCTGCCACAAATGCACATATACCCAAGTATTGGCGAGGTGTAGTATGGAAAAAGAAATTAAAGAGATAGAAATCAAAGTTTCAATAAATCAAGATATAAACGAGGCAAATTTTATTCTTGCACCAAAGTCGGCACAAAACATGAACGAAATTTATGCTGCGCACTTAGAAGAGAAAATAGGAAACGAGATAAAAGCATACAAAAAAGATGTTGAATGCGCATTAGACATTGTAAGAAATTCAGAAAAAAAGATTGACGAATTTGAAGCAATAATTGAAGAATCTAAATCACAATGCGAAAATGCGCAAGAAAAATCAGAAGCCGCATTAAATATGGCAAATAACTGCGCAAGTCAAGATTTGAGCAATTTAACAGAAACAGGCGAATCAAAATTTGTAAACACCGTGGGCGACACAATGACAGGTGATTTAACTATCCAAAAAGCAAATGGCAATGTAGTTGTTTCAGGCGCAAATGGTTACAAAAGTTTTATCTCCAATAATAAAGACTTGGATTACACCTCGATAGACCAAATAAATATGTATGGAAGCCGTGTTATATCTAATGATAAAAATGGTACTTGGTTCGCATATAACCAACATGGAGTATCAAGCAACGGAAATTTCTACAACAATGCTTGCGTGCGCCGTTCAATTAATGGAACAGTAAAACAAGGCGTGCTTGGTGTAACAGTAACAAAAGACGGATATGCTTGGGCTGAAGCACCAACTCCTAATGCAACTGACAACTCAACCAAAATCGCAACAACTGCTTGGGTAAGAAGTACATCCGCTGGTTTTCCAGATTATACAAAAGGTGTAAGCAAATCAAATAACACCCAATATACAGCTGACAAAAATGGTCAATTAATTGTTATGCTTAGGTTCGCATCAGAATTTCAGTTCACATATAACGGAACAACTACATCTTATTCGCCTAATGCAAACGGTCAAGGCTGGGTATGTATATTCACATATCTTATAAAGAAAGGTGCAATTTACAAGATGAATACATCTAGCGGTTTTGAAAAAGCAACATTTTACCCAATGTCATAATTGAAAGGATATTAATATGTTTTATAGAATTGAAGAAAATAAATTATACGATTTTGCAGATTATGAATATGCTGAAAATTGTTTAGTAACAGACATTGTAACGCAAGCTGAACTCGCGCAATTTCCAAACAAAGTGATTGTGGTTGATGGTGAGCTTATTTTAAACCCTGAATTTGAAACAGAAGAAGAACTGAAAGAAAGAGAGCGGATTGGAAATTTAAAACTCACAAAAAGAGAGGTATTCTTGGGTATATATAAAGCCAAGCAAATTAGCCCTGAACAAATAAGAGCATTGATTACAGATACTGAGGCTCTCATAGAATTTGATTATGCTAACGATTACTTTAGAGGTAACCCTTTAATTAATGCAGTGGGGGCCACTTTAGGCTTTACATCTGAACAACTCGACAAATTCTTTGAAACAAATGATTATAGGGCACTTTTAGCAGAGGTATAGATGATATTTTCTAAAGGTGAAATTAAAATAAGAACAAACACTGTTCCTTTTGTATGCGCAAGAGCGGCTCTTCCAATTCACACAAAAGAAGAAAAGAAAGAAATTTCAAAAAAGCCATACTTAAACAAAAGAAATATAACCTTTTTTATTGACGCAGGTGGGGAAGAATACTCGTTATTTTTCCCCGAAGGCTACTTATGGGACGGAGCAAGTATTCCTTTTGGTTTCAGGTGGCTAATTGGGGCAAAGGGTAATCCAAAATTTTTAATTCCTTCAATGGTACACGATAAAATGTGTGAATGTCATTATTTAATTGGAAACGATAGGAATTTATCAAGCCGAGTGTTTAAGGAATTACTTATCGCATGTGGTGCTTGCAAATTAAAAGCACAGATAATGTATCTTGCAGTTGATAATTTTCAAAAAACACAGGGGTGGTAAAAAATAATTTTAAAATATGATTATTAATAATAAAAAATAATGTATATTTAATTTATGAGAAAATTACTTAATAAATACTTTTTTATCACACTTGGCGCAGTTATTGTAGGACTAACAATTGAAGGGTTTTTAGTCCCAAACAAAATTATTGATGGCGGAATTTTAGGCATTTCAATTATGACCGCATACATTTCCGAAACAATACTAAAACTGCCAATAAGCCTTGGTGTTTTCACTTTTGCACTCAACTTCCCGTTTTTAGTTTTAGCATTCAAAAGAATGGGCGGAAGGTTCATTTTTGCAGCACTATACGCAGTTAGTGTAATGTCTGTCACAATTTATGCCGCAGAGCATATTGAAGGATTTTCAAAATTCACCGAAGCCCCTATCCTTGCAGCACTATTTGGCGGAATTTTCTTGGGAATAGGTGTTGGGCTTGTACTTAAAAACTTTGCTTGCTTAGACGGAACAGAAGTTCTAGCCATTATGTTAACTAAAAAAACCGGCTACTCTATTGGCGAAATAATAATGTTTATAAACATATTTATTTTCATTATCGCAGGTTTTGTATATAGCCCAGACCACGCAATGTATTCAATTCTTGCTTATTATTTTGCTTATAAAACAATGGACGCGGTAATTGAAGGGTTAAACGAATCACGCGCAGTTTGGGTAATATCGAACTCATATCGCGAAATTGGAGATAAAATCATAAAAGAATTTGACACTTCAGTTACTTATATCCCAGCTTTTGGTGGTTATTCAAATAAAGAAAAAATGATTTTATACTGCATAACATCAAGAATTGAAATTGGAAAACTAAAAGAATTAATTAAAGAAATGGACCCAGCAGCTTTTATTTCGGTTGAAAATGTCCACGAAGTTGAGGGCGTTAGGATTAAAAAGAAAAAACATATTTAATTTTTTTTTAAATGCAGACAATAAACAAACATAAAAATATCGGGAAACCAGTTAAGATTTCCCGATAAATTTTATTCTCAACTAACTTTACTATAAAAGCGGGAAGTCAGCATGAGGCGTGATTTCATCTTTAATTCTTTGGATGAATGCTTTCGATTCTTCACTAGCCACGTTCCAGTCAATAGCACAGATGCCTCTTTGTACCCAAACTAGTTCTTTAAAGAATACATATTGAGAGTTTATAGCTTTTACTTTTGATTCAAAGTAAATGTTTTGAGCGTCAATAAGTTGGGCAATTGGTGCTTGACCTTTTAAGTATCTAGCTTTAACCGCTTTGTAGTTTTCGCCAGATGCAAAGCTTGCTTTGTAGTTTTTCTCAATGCTGAAGTAAGCTGAAACCGCTTTGTTGATGACATCGCGAACATGTCTTTCAATTTCAGTTCTAACTTCCATATCTAAATATTTAAGTTGTTCTCTTTCAGCGTTAACACGAGCAATTTCAGCAATTTTTGTACCGCCTTCAAATGGTTTCCATTGAGCAAAGATACCTAGTCTGAAATTAGTTGCATCAGGAGTGTTAAGTATTTTATTCAATGGCACATAACCAAGCGCAGTATTTACTGGAAGAGCAGGAATTGGATTAGCAAATTCTCTGTCGAATAATGAAGTGTATTCTAAAGATAACACTGCATCAGGAAGAACGAATTTTTGATAATACATTCCTCTTTCAAGTCCCTTCATTTGCATAGCCATTTTTAATTTAGCTAGCTCAGGAGAAACTCTGTATGCTTCTTCAATAAGCATTTGAGTGAATTTTTCTAATGATTCTGGGTAAGTTACATAATCAACGATGTGCAATTCACTTGTATAGAATGCTGGGTTTGAAGTAGTAAGTGGTTCAAGATTGAACATTGTTTTTTGGTCTTTATGCAAAACTTTATTGATTGCAATTTTTAAGTTAGATAAAGCTGCTCTCATTTCAATAAGATTTTGTTCTCTTGTGTTAAGTTCAGCAGCCCAACGAAGAGCTTCTTCCTTACCGCATTTGCCCATTTGTTCACGAACGCGAGCAATTGCTAAGTTTTCTCTTGATTCTTTTACATATTCATTTTGAACTTTAATCATGTTTTCAAGCATCAAAGTTTCAATGTATAAGAACGCTGTTTGAAGACCCATTTCTTGTTCTGTTAAGAATGCTTCTTCTTTGGCAAAATTTAATTGTTTCTTTTTAAGTAAGATGTTTGTAACAAGTGCTGGCGAGTAAATAACTTGATCTAAGCCCATTTTAAACACACCTGTTTTTTCTGGAATTGATAATTTAGCTGAATCAGCATAATCTTCGTTGTATTGTTGGTAACCAACAGTAAATGAAATTGTTGGCAAATATCTAAGTACCGCAGAAACTGCTGATCTTCTTGCAGCTTTTACAAGCGCATGTTTTTGTTTGATATCTAAGTTATCATTTCTGATGTCATTAAACACAGAAGTAAGTGTGAATGTTTGTGGTTTTTGAGAAGATATCATTTCAGCTTGAACAGCAACTCTTAAAGGAACTTGCCAGCCAATAATGTCAGCTGTGTCTTTGTTAATGTGGAAGATTTGATCTTCATAGAATTGAACTTGTTGTGGTTTTGTTTTATGACCAGCAAGAACACCACGAATGTTAACTGAAGTTGCTTCAGCTAATTTTCTATCAACATCAAGTGCACTTGTACCAAGTAAAACACCAAGTTCAACATCTTCTTTACCAAGAGTTGAGAATGATGGAATGTGTTGAGTGTTCACTGTATCAATAACTTGTTTTCTTTGTTCGGTTGTTAAGTTGAACATAGGAGTGAAAACAACTGCGCTGTATTTTCCAGCTGAGATGTCTGAAATCACAGAAGCAATTTTTGCTTGTGAAACAGGAACAGCAACTGCATTCATACCAGCAAGTTTTTCAGCTGAAACTTTTTTCCAAGCATCTGCTGATTTTGTTTTATAGAAGTTTTCATTAATAAGAACTGCAACTTCTTTATCGAAATCAAAGAACTTGTCAAAAGTTTTAATACCTTTAACTGATTGTTGAACAGGGTTAAAGAAATCTTCACCGAAATCTCTTAGGCCATATTGGTCAATTGTAACAACCATTTTTTTCTTGTTGTTAGTGTGGTTTAAATACTTGGTTGAAAGGTAGCCAAGAGAAACTACCATGTTCACATTTGATGCAAGTGCTTTATCAGAAGCAACCTTAGCACCAGCAGGTGTCCAATCACCTACATAAACATTTTTTGAATCAAATACTGGTTTGTAATCTGGAGCAGTAAGTTTTGTGATTGCATTTTTGAAGTGACCCAAAACCACTGCGTTTTTGTCAGATGGACCATCGAATACAAAAGCGTATTTGATTGTTGAAGCATTAGGTGCATACTTAATGCTTTTCAAATCATCTGCTTTCACTTTACCCAACACAGTGCTTGCTATAGCAGCAGGTTGTGAAACAAAGAATAAAGCGAGCAAGATAGCCGTAATAATTTTTTTCATAGTTAACTCCAACTTTATGTCTTATAACTTATTACCCCAAAGTTATAACAAACATATAAATATGCAAGAATATTAAAAGTGTAAAGTTGGCAAAATTCAATTATAGCTTGATTTTTTAAAAAAACTGTCAATTGGTCAGGTGATTAAATAGTGTACAAAAAAATATTTTATTGTATCATTTTCGCATGGCAGGTGAAGTTAAAAAATCAGAAATAACGAAAAGAAAAATAATGCAATCAGCAATCAGGCTTTTTGCACAGAAAGACTTTGCATCAGTTGGAACAAGGGAAATTGCAAGTGATGCAGGTGTTAATTTAAGTTTGATTTCATATTATTTTTCGTCAAAAGAAAATCTATATACAACAATTATTAACTATATTGTTAATTTAGGTCTTGAATATTTAAGCGATGTAATTAAAGCAGCGGATAATATTAATTACATGACAAAAGAAGAAAAAATCGAAGCCTATATTAATATATACGCAAGGTATATTGAATTCGTTTATTCAGAAAAAGTTTCAGATAACTTTGTAATGTTAATGATTAAAGAACAAGGAATTACAGGTTCTGAATTCGGTCAAATATACAGAAAGAAAAGTTTAATATTATATGGCGCTCTTGCAAAAATTCTGGCTTCAATATTAAACAAAAAAACAACAGACCCTAAAGTAACTTTTGAAATATGCAAAACGATGGGAGAAATTCTATCGTATAAATTCTTAAAAAGAATTGTTTTCCAAGGAATAGACAGGCAACAATACACAAAAGAAGACATAGATCTCATAAAAGAGATTCTACATGACCAGATTAGACTATCAATTGAAAATATCATTAATAACAAATAAGTTTTTCAAAACGGGAGAAGGAAATGAGAATAGGCAAAATTAACTCAACAAGTTTTAAAGGCTTGTATGAAATCAAAGCCAAAAAAGAATCTAAAACAACAAAAAATGTTCCAGCAAATGAATACGAAAAAGACAGTGTTCGACTAAAATTTGCAGACGTTATCTATAGACCATTTATGGGTGAGATTTTAGATAATAAAAAATTAGAAGAAATTAAAGCAAACGTTGCATCTGGCGCACTTGAACATGGCTATACTGATTCAGGAGACCATTACTACTTAAACGCGGTTGTTTCTGAAGTTTACCTAGGGCAAACGTTAAACTTTACCCAAGATGAATGGGAAAGAGTAACTGGCAAAAATATTAAAGATGAAATAGTTACAAAAGAAGCCCTTATTGGTAATCTTGAAGATAGAGGAAACTATATAACAGAAATAACCCCAGCTATAGCAGAAGAAATAAAGTTAGCTAACAATTTCAAAGCCGTTTCCGAAGCTGTATAACATGTAAAAACAACTTAATATTTCTTAACACAATAACAAAAAACAAAATTCAGGTGTTTTATAGGGGTGCAAATAAGAAAAGTTGTTAATTTTATATAGTTGTTAATCAAAGGAGAAAAAAATGAAACTAGGAAGCATTAGCCCAATGAACTTTAAAGGTATTTATGAAGTAGCAGGTCAAAAAACTGATTTAAACCCAAAAAATGTACCTGCAGGTGATTGGGAAAAAGGTAACGAAGATTTAACATATGTTAATTTAACATATCGTCCGTTTATCGATGAAATTGTTGATGAAAAGAAAATTAAATCTGCAATTCCTGGCGTATTGGTTCAACACTACTATGAAGCAGGTGATAAATATTGCGCAAGCGCAGTTGTTCCAAAAGTTACAGTTGGCAAAGCTCTAAACTGCACACAAGATGAATGGGAAAGAGCAACAGAAAAGAAAGCTGAAAGCACAATTCCAACACTTAAAGATTTTGCTCATTGTGTTCATGATGTACAAGCTCAAACAAGAACTCTAACAGAAGCAGAAGAACAAGCGATCGTAGAAGCTAACTAACTGCTTGAAAAAGCATAAACTAAAAAACCGCTCAATGAGCGGTTTTTTAGTGTTCGAAAATATTTTTAAATAAAAAATGAACATTTGAAAAATTATCTCGTTTAAGAAAGTGTAGCAAATAAATGGAGAGCAAAATGAAAAAATATATAGGACTAATCGCCTGTCTA
>JAZNJP010000156.1:0-1984 GCA_045578125.1 Candidatus Gastranaerophilales bacterium
ACTGGCTGAAAACAAATTCTATATTTGCCAAAAATCAAACGAAGCAAAACTTGGCGTTAGAATGTGCTGGGGGCAAATTTTTGATGTTCAAGGCAAGAAAAACGATTTTCATATCCCATATAAATATGCGCCAATTATGGAAGAATTTATAAAAGAACATAATTTTAAAATTATGGATGATAGCAAATTCAACTATGGTTTCAAAATGGCAAAAAAAGCGAACGACCTTTGGAATAAAGCTCCAGCGGCAATCAAATCTTGTGATTGGGAAAAAATAATGGAGCATATGGGGCTAGAACCAAAAAAACTTGAAAGCGGATTATATGAAGTTAAGAATTTCGATTGCAACCCTGAATATTTAGACTATTTCAAAAAATATGGCGTAAGCGCAAAAGAATTAATCTCAAAAATCGAAGTAATTGATGGCGATGCAAGCTTCAGGGGCTATAAATTTGACACAACATATAATATCAGAGAAATTAAAGGCAACGCAGATTTTTCAGAGAATAAATTAACCAAAATTGATAAAATTGAAAAAATTGGCGGAAATTTAAATTTATATGATGCAAAAATAACAGACCTTGGTGAATTGGAATACGTTGGTGGAAGCATGAGTTGCTTTGGTCATTGTGCTTTAGAAAATTTAGGCAAAATAAAATACATTGGAGGGAACGCAGGCCTAAATGGCAAGCAAATAGCCTGCATTGACCAACTTGAATATGCTGGAAACATGGAATTTTTGCAAAGCAGAAAAGCGCAATTAAATTAAACTAAATTTCAGAAACGTTATCATTAGTGCGCAAAAGCACTTCTTTATGAACATCTGCATCAGCAATTTTATCAAAAGGCATCTTGATATATTTAACAGTGCCATTTGCTAAAACATTTCCTTCAATATCAGATAGCGAAACTTCTGCAACATAAAATTTTGACATATCCTTTACTATGTAGCCTTTGCCAATAATATCTTCGCAATATGGAACAGGTTTTCTGAATTTTGTTTCCATAGACATTGTAACGCCAAACATTGATTCATCTTTTACCCAATAGGCACGAAATGCAAGCTCGTCAAGCAAAGTGCCAATAAGCCCGCCATGCACTCTTTGAGGAAAACTTTGGTGCTCTTCCTTGTATTGAAATTTTGTCATTACAGAACCATCTTCCATATTATAAAATGGAAGTCTGAGCCCAATTGGGTTTTCAAGTCCGCATATAAAACACATTTTAGAACTTGTTTGTCTGCTTTTAACTCTCATAATACCTCTATAGGGTATATTTTATCATAAAAAAGAGTGTGGTCGAATTAATTTATATTATTATAAAACCGTTTGATTAAACCAACCTTATTGCCCTTAAGTTTAATATCATCAGTGTTTTTTATTTCTTGATATTTTTCTTCAAATTCTTTTAATTTTTCTTTACTTGTATATTTAAAAAGCACATTATTCGGGTTATTTTCGCTAACACGCCAAGTCGCCATGCCATAAATTGAGCCTTCATAATTTTTTTCTACGTGACGAGCATATTGTTCAAAATAATCCAAAAGTTCGAGCTTTTCGCTGTCTTGAGTGCGAGCTTTGATTTCTTCAATCTTTTGTAAATATTTAAGTGATTCCAACCAAGCTCTAAAATATAAATTAACTCCTAAAAGCGCATTTGGTTCATCTAAAACGCTACCAGAAGAACCGCTTGCACTTTCGTCCCAATTTGTGAAAGCCATTCTTTCTGTGTACTTAAAGTTAATTCTATCTTTCACAAGTTCTACAATGTCATCATCTGGATTTTGATAGAATTTTGCTTGCAATTCTTCATAACGAGTGTCAGAAATTTTAGGGCTTTTGCTCATTTTTTCATGAAGTTGAGATGACTCAATTAAATATTCCCTAATAAATTCTTTTTCCTTTTGAGGACTGCCAATTTGCCTTAAATATTCACCAATACAGTGGTTTTCATAATCATACAAATTAGCAAGACCTTGACCTTT
>JAZNJP010000157.1:0-4068 GCA_045578125.1 Candidatus Gastranaerophilales bacterium
ATGCTCAATATCAAAAAGCTACCGAGCTGCTAAATAATAATGTTAAAGGCTATAATGTAAAAGGATTTTTAGAACTTGATGATGCACAATATACAAAAGCTATTGATTTGCTAGGCAAAAGCATTAATGAATCTTCTGCAAAAAGAATGGCTTGCTTTGATGACGCCCGATATCAAAAAGTTGTTGAACTGGTAGATAGAGGTATTAGCTCAAATGTTGCCGAAGAAATATCCGGTTTTAATGATGTTAAATATCAAAAAACTATGGATTTGTTAAGCAAAAATATTAATGCAGAAAGTGCGAAAAATATTGCAAGCCTTGATGATGCCAAGTATCAAAAAGCTATCGGATTACTAAATAAAAATGCTGGGGAACATTTTGCATATAGCTTGGCAAGTCTTGACGATGTTAAATATCAAAGAGTTATTGATTTGCTTGATAAAGGTATGGATATAAATACCGCAAGCGGCATAGGACGTCTTGATGATGTCAAATATCAAAGAGTTATTGATTTGATAAACAAAGGAATGGATAAATTCGCCGCAAGCGAGATAGGCTGCTTTGATGATGCACAATACCACAAAACTACTGAATTGCTAGACAAAGGCATTGACTTAGTAAACGCAAAAGACCTATCATACCTCAGTGATACTCAATTCCAAAAAGCTGTTAAATTCTTGGATGAAGGTATCGACGCGCGTTATATAAGAAATTTAGTGCAAGATGAAGTCAACTATACAACAATGAAAAGCTATGTAGCCAAAGGGCTCGAACCAAATGACGCATTGTTTTTAATGCAAGGTTATAAAGCAACGGATGCACAAATAGACAAGATTGTCAGCTTGCTAAAACAAGGCGTAAGAATGAACAGCGCAATCAAAGCCACTTTCTGTGAAAATGATATCATCAGAAGAACTGATGGAATAGATTTATCAGGAGCGAATAATAAAATAAAAGAAACTTTGCCTCTTGATATAGATGACCCAAGGTATCAAAACCCAACAGAGATAGCAGAATACTTATCTGCAAAAATAGAAAATCAAATGGGCGTTATTACGGCAGATGATATTAGCGATATTGCAAGCAGACTCAGCAAAGAAACAGGCATGAGTGAAGATGAAATATATGGCGTTATGAGTCGTATAACTCAATTTGCTTCTTACTCACAATTAAATGTTTTAGGCGAAGCATTGAGGCAAAATGGAGTATCTGCTTTTTACTCCGGTTCAGGTGTTAGTGCCAACACGGCTTTAAGCTATGTTCAGAATAACAAAAAACAATTTGGACTAGTGGAACACGGCAATAAGCAAGCGTTTGTATTAGATGAAGTAGGCGTAAAATACTTAGAAAACCTTGACGGAATAACAAGAGAAAACTTCATTGCAGAAGTTAAAAATGGCAAAATTGTTCTTGTTAACCTAGATGGCACAAATTTACGAATTGGCGACAACTATTATTCAAACACAATTTTAGACGGCAGCCAAAATATTGAAAGCTTAACAAGAGGCGTAATCAAAGAAATACAATCAGGCAAATCTATCGACGAAGTTGTAAATGGCGACTTATCTACTAAAGTTGCTGCCATACTTGGTTTAGACAAAAATACTATTATCAATATTAAAACCGGAAACAATGAAGCGAATGCAGATGCTGTTGCAGCTCAAATCAGACCAATTTACCCGACAGCAAGAGAAATTGAAATAATTATAGACGAATATGTAAAAATGGCCCTTCCTAAAGGCGAAGATCCGGCACAAGCAAAAGCAGTGCTTGCAAAATATCTAGATCATATGTTGGATGTTAATTCAAGCGAAAAACTTTCAACAACACTTCAAAGCAAATACACGGAAATTCAAAGCAAAGTAAAAGAAATGGGCAAAACCATGGATGATGTATATTTTGTTTATGCAACAAAAGGTAAAAGCTTTGAACTTGTAGACTATATGTTTATGAAAATAAACGGCATTGATTCAAGTCGCTTCATTTACAGCAACGGATTAAACACTCCATTCCCTAAAGATTCAGTAATGGTTGTTCTAGATGATGTTGTTGGTGGGGGCGCGACAATGCTTGGACAAGAATTCAAATATTACCAAGCAATAGATACAACAAACAATATATTATTCTCGCCAATAACTTGCTCAGCAAATGGCAAAGCAAACATCGTAAAGACAATAGAAGATTTAAAAAGAACCGGAACAGATTATTTGTTAGTAGATGAAAAGGTTTTCGATATCAAAGCCTTCGCAGACAAATTATCCGAAGATGATCAAAAATTGTTGTATAAATTACTCGGCTCTCAAGGAGTTGGTTCTACATACTTGTGTACAGCATTCCCATATATGAGTCCGGACAATAACAGTGGATTCTCGGGTTTGTTTACAGCGTTCTTCCTAAATAACGCTGCAAGCAGCAAAAGTTTAGGACACTACGCAACATATGAACAAATAAAGAATATAATAAAAAATAATTCACTCGGAACAATAAATGGTATATAATGAGGACAGATATGATAAAATTAAACAATCTAAATAGCGAAATTCATTTTAAGGCATCTGCTCAAAATTTAGGAGAAAGCGGACAACCAATGCAAAATACAAAAAAATATGACGAATATATGCATAATTTGATTACCGATATTCGAGGAAAAGAAAGTTCTAAAGAAGTTGAAAAGACATTATCTGACATTTCAAAGCAAAGCGAAGAACTTGAAGAGATAGAACCGGTGCTTTATAAGCATGGCGATACTTACGTAACAGTTTTATTTGAATATTATGGTTTGCCTTTTGTTGAAAACTTAAAAACCTTAAATAAACTTGGTGTAGAAAGTGCTCCTCAATATATTGAAACTGTAAATAAAAACGGAACAATGTTTGTGGTTACCAAACAAAAAGGCACTAAAAATGGTAACATTGAGCCATTTTTTATGAATAAAAATAAAGTATCAAAAGAGGAAAAATTAAAAACATTCCACGAACTGCAAAAACTTACAAAGGCCGGCTACATTGATAACGGCATTTTAAGAGCCGGAAATTGGTATGTGACTCCCGAGAACACAATTGCACTTCCGGTTTGGCAAAATTTAAGGAAAATTCAACCAAACGAATCCCAACAAGAAATAATCCAACAATATTACGATATCCTGTTTAAATAGGGTATCTCAACTCTGCTTTTTCAATTTCTTGCGGTTTAACAAGCAAATCCTTTGCGAGAATTTTTAACTCTTGCTCAAGCTCAAGTGATTGTCGCCATTTTTGAGGAATAGCATCTTCACCCAAATATGTCCCCAATATGTTGCCAACTATCGCGCCGGTTGAATCACTGTCACCACTGTGATTTACTGCTAAAATTAATGCTTTTTCAAAATCATTTGGAGATTTTAGTGCGCAATATACAGAAATTGCAATTGCTTCATCGCCGTGCCAACCTTCACCAAGAAGTTTAATGGCAGTATCTGTTGGCATATCGCTTTTTGCATATTCTTTTGCTTTTTCCAAAAGCCCTAATGTATCTTCATTTCCCTCATATTTTTTTAATACTTCTATTGAATTATCTATTGCTTTTGTTAAATTTTGACCATTTACCAAATTGGCAATTATACAAGAATGAACACCGGCAGGCAAATATGCACTCGGGCTGCCATGCGTTAAAGCTGCACATCTTGCGCCAATTTCAAACGCTTTTTCGGGATTTTTATAATACATGAGTCCGACAGGAGCCACTCTCATTACACCGCCGCAACCCTTACTTTCATTAATATGGTTTTCAATACTGCCAGGAATACCCCTGCGTAAAGAGCCTGTGCAAGTTGTCCCAGGTGCCCTGTTTGCATACAAATCTTTTATATTTGCAATCCAGCCATTTTTATTTTCTTCATAACGACCATATTGAGTGTTCAGCCAATTTTGATACGAATTATAAATAATTGACATATCAGGCTTTTTGTTTTCATCAAAATCTTTAATTGCAGATTTTAAAAGCCCATCAGCAGTAAAAATTGTCATTTGGGTGTCGTCAGTAATTTCGGCTTTCTCGCCAACAAGTTTTAAATCGGTAATACCATTTTCG
>JAZNJP010000158.1:0-2665 GCA_045578125.1 Candidatus Gastranaerophilales bacterium
ATTTAATGAAATTAAATGGAACAACCCATATAAAAATTACACACCAACTGCAGACCAAGCAAGCCAAGTTAAATTGCACCACGAAATAAACGGTATAAATTCAAGCTTAAGAAGTGCCTACAAAAAAGCTTTGAATGCAGAAAATTTAGATGATGTAGTTGAGCAAAGAGGATTAAGAATACATTTAGACGACATGAAAACAATTGACGAAGATTTCAGCAAGCTACCGCCTCTAAAAAAAGATAGCATTGTTTACCGCGGCAGATGTGAAAATCCTTGCGTAGAGAGATTTAATGAAGATTTCAATATTATAGAAAAAGCAAAAATAGGAGATGTCATAATTCCGGACACGGGTTATAGCTATTGCGGTTTCAAAAAAAGTCTTGCACGTAATTGGGCAAACCCAGCTTTTAAAGAAACTAAAACCATTATGTATGAAATAAGGCTTCCAAAAGGCTCTCAAGTTTCGAGAAATCTTGAACACGGTGGCGAAGTTTTAATGCCAAGAAATGCACAATATAAAGTCATTAAAAAAGAAGTCAACGGCAATAACACAAACATTGTTTTAGAATACATTTTACCAAAGAAAAATGAAAATCTTGACGAAATTAACGGCTTAATCAAAAAATTTGGTTTAGAAAATTAAAGCTAATAATTTTCAATATGCCTTTGAATGTCTCGTTTTTTGAGGTCTTCGCGTTTATCGTGTAGTTTTTTACCTTTACCAAGCCCTATTTCAACTTTCGCGAAACCTCTAAATAAAAACACTTCAAGAGGTAAAATTGAATAATTTTCTTGTTTTATTTTTCCTGTAATTTTTAAAATTTCACGTTTTGTAAGAAGTAGTTTGCGAGGTCTTTCGGCTTCGTGATTATAAATATTCCCGTGTTCATAAGGGCTTATGTGGCAGTTATATAAAATAACTTCACCTTTTTCAATGCGTGCAAAGCTATCTTTCAAGTTCAAACCGCCTGCTCGAATTGATTTAATTTCAGTTCCTGTAAGCACAATTCCTGCTGTATATTTCTCAAAAATTGTGAAATCATGGAAGGCTTTTCTATTTGTTTGTAT
Source organism: Candidatus Gastranaerophilales bacterium (assembly GCA_045578125.1). Lineage (GTDB taxonomy): Bacteria > Cyanobacteriota > Vampirovibrionia > Gastranaerophilales > Gastranaerophilaceae > RGIG1918. The sequence goes on from JAZNJP010000158.1 coordinate 1,072, forward strand.
TATTTTTCTTCCTTCTTGCATAAGGAAATTATATCATAAGTTTTTTTTTAAAACCTTTTTTGCTATAATTCGGGTAACAAAATAAAGGAAAAATAGCTTATGAAAATGTCAAAACTCTTTGTAAAAACAAAACGTGAATTTCCATCAGATGCAGAAGCAATTAGCCACAAGCTTCTTGTTCGTGCAGGATATATTAAAAAATTATCAAGTGGAATATATAGCTACTTGCCACTTGCTTGGAGAGTTATCCAAAAAGTTGAACAAATTGTTCGTGAAGAAATGAATAAAGCAGGAGCGCAAGAGCTTCTTATGCCTTTTGTTCAACCTGCAGAAATCTGGCAAAAATCAGGCCGATGGGCAAAATACGGTAAAGAATTAATGAGAACAAAGGATAGATCAGGCAACGAAATGTGCCTTGCACCAACTCATGAAGAAGTTATAACTTCAATTGCAGATGGGCTTTTAGATTCTTACAAACAACTTCCAATCAATTTATATCAAATTCAAACAAAATTCAGAGATGAAATTCGTCCTCGCTTTGGTCTTTTAAGAGGCAGAGAATTCATCATGAAAGACGCATACAGTTTCCACACTTCTCAAGAATCGCTTGAAGAAGAATATGAAAATATGGCACGTGCTTATACTGCAATATTTAAACGTTGCGGGTTAGAAACAAAAGCTGTTCAGTCAGATTCAGGAGCAATTGGTGGCGCTGTTAGCCATGAATTTATGGTGCTAACTGACACAGAAGTTGGCGAAAACGATGTTTTCTATTGCACAAAATGCGATTACAGTGCAAACTCAAACCACGCAACATCAAACTTAAATGTTGAAGAAACAGATGGCGGTTTTACTGAAGAAAAAACTGTTGATACACCAAATACAAAAACTATTGAAGAAGTTGCTAAATTCTTTGGTGTTGAAACAAATTGTATTCTAAAATCAGTTCTTTATATTGTTGATTCAAAGCCTGTTATGGCAATGATTAGAGGGGATAAAGAAGTTGAAGAAACAAAACTTTTAAATGTTTGCGAAGGTATTGAAATCCGCCCAGCAACATCTACTGAAGCAGCCGAAATCACAGGATCTGAAGCAGGTTATTTAAGTTTTGTTGGGCTTCAAGATAAAATCAAAGTTGTGTTTGATAAATCTGCAAGCAAAATGAAAAACTTCATTATTGGCGCAAATGAACCCGAAAAACATATTGCAGGTTATAATTTCAAAAAAATGCCTGAATTTGTTGACATATCCCTTGTTAAAAAAGGCGAAAAATGCCCAGTTTGCGGTGAACCATTAGACGTTACAAGAGGTATTGAAGTTGGAAACATTTTCCAATTGGGTACAAAATATTCTGTTGCAATGAATGCGCAATATACAAATGAAAATGGCGAACTAAAACCATACATTATGGGCTGTTATGGAATTGGCGTAACTCGTGTAGTTTCTGCTGCAATCGAAAAATTCCACGATGATTTTGGTATTATTTGGCCTGAAGCAATTGCGCCTTATAAAGTAATCGTTGTACCAGTGAACACGCAAGATACACTTCAAATGCAAACTGCCACTGAAATTTACAACAAACTTCTTGAAGCAG